>CAXIDD010000383.1:0-5620 GCA_964021975.1 uncultured Saprospirales bacterium
TCTCCTTCCGAACAAGTTTCTTCAGACAATCGGTAGACCAATAGGTCATCTACAATGCCACCTGTTTTGTTGGGTAGACAAGAATATTGTGCTTGCCCAATCTCTAATTTAGCAGCGTCATTGGTGGTAACTAGCTGGATTAAATCTAGAGCTTCTTTGCCACGTACAATAAATTCTCCCATATGAGATACATCAAAAACACCGACACCATTGCGGATTGCAGCGTGTTCCTCCTTAATCCCTTGGTAAGAAATTGGCATATTATAACCAGCAAAGGCAGCCATTTTTGCGCCCAGAGCGATGTGTTTTTCTGTAAGTGGTGTATTTTTCATATTTGGTTTTATTACAATTCTATTAATTGCCGAAGTTTAAAACTTTGACAATCCATTTCAATTACTATTAGACTTTATTCTATTTGTTTCATGATTCGATGAATGCGTCATTCCTCGATACTTTTATTTGATCGTGATACTTTGGATTAGATCTCCTTGGATAATATTGTCTAAAACATCAGATCCTTCGATCAGTTGTCCAAAAATGGTATAATTTCCGTCTAAATGAGGCGCGGGGCTATGCGTAATGAAAAATTGAGAACTCTCGGTATGATATCCACTACGAGCCATACCTAGGACACCTGCTTTATCATAACGATTAGGCTTTAACTCTGTCCGAATATCTTGGATAGAACCTCCCATACCATCGCCTCGGTCGCAGCCAGCCTGGACCACAAAGTTAGAAACTACTCGGTGAAAATAGATATCTGTATAAAATCCATCATTCGCCAATTTGACAAAGTTAGCAACGGATTCCGGAGCTGCGGCAGGATCTAAAGCAAGTACCATATCTCCTTTATTAGTCGTAACCGTAGCGGTTGGGTTGTCCGATAAGCCTCTCAATACTTCCCAGTCTATGGCCAATCGATCTACCGTCTCTAAAGGTTCGGGGATAGAAGGCCTTTCGAAGCTAATTGCTGCTTCCCGGAGCGCATTATAAGCGGACCGATCAGCAGGTAAATCCAATTGGAGCAAAGCATCTTCCAAGAAGGAACTATCCTTCTTAATCAAATAAGATTGAGGGCCTTGGCCAATGTCTTTTAGGCTGTTAGCCGCAATAGATATCATTCCTGGGTCATTGGTACGGATAGCATCTTTAAGAAAAAGCGCAATTTCCCTGCGTACATTTCGATAGCTTACGCCAAAGAAGGACCTAAAATCTGGTTTTTTTAAGGTCCGCGCCAACAAAGAAGCCGCCCTAGTCCGAACTACTGGACTTGGATGCTGAAATCCTTCCGCTTGAATGAAGCGATAATTCCAGCCAAATTCTGCTAAGGCATCTAAAAAAGCCGCCTGGTGATAGACATTAGTGGTGTTCCGAAAAGCCCGACGGATTTCGCCGTTGATCCCCTGCCGATACTCCCCAAGGTTGGGTGGCAGATGACGCTGTACCGCAGTATACATCACTGGAACGGCTGCTGCAGGGATAGAATCTTTGGTCAAACGCCAATAATTGGCAGCGTCTTTTGAGTCACCATGATCCCGACAAAAGGTAGCCGCAGCAAGTGCAACGTGTATATTTGGATCTTTGAGCGCAGCCATAATCGTTGGCTGAATTAGATCGTAATCAAAATTAGCTAAAGCCCGAATGATATTACATTTCACTCGATAATCGGTATCCATTTTAAATCGCTGTTCCAGGGCAGCGGCCGCCGCTTCTTTTTTAGTTTTGCCCAGCGCAATCACCAATGGACTCCTAATATTAGGATCTTTTTCTCTGAAGATTAACTGACCTAATAGTTCTGTATAATCTTCCAGTTCTATATCTCTAGCCCGTTGTAAGTAATTGGCAGACATTAAACGGACTGAATTGGGGTAGGTCTCATCACTTACAAAATCAATTATTTTGGCTGTCCCTTCTGGGCTAACCACGTTTTTAAGCCCTAGTTGGTAAATACCTCTCACCTGACCGAGTAATAATTGGGTATCTCTGCGTTGATAAGTACTAATTCCTACCAATAAAGCAAGGGTTTCTTCATCACCACATTTCCCGACGCCTTCCAAAATCAAGCTATGCGTCTCCTTATATACACCTGCGGTATCGTAGGGATCAAATGCGCCCATTAGTAAACTCACTGCAGGTTGAGCAGCAGATTGACCGATTGAAAAAGCGACTGCTGCTCTCACATCTGGGTGTGGATCCGATAAATAAGCTGAGAGTGGACTCAAAATTGTCGAATCTTGGAAAGAGGCAAATGCTAAAGCAGCCTGATGGCGAAGATTAGCAGATGGATGTTCCAGGTATTTTAGCAGACTATCTACATTCTGGCTATGCTGAAACTCCATAATCCTACGTATCTCTGAGTTATCAAAATCAACATTTATTTCCTCAATCTCTCTACTTGGTCCACTACAATTAAAAGAAAACAACATTATAAATAATCCCAAACATAGGTTTCTTATTGCTATCATATGGCTCATTATGGTTTGTTATGGTTGTGATTCCTTGATAAAGGCGGCGACGCGATTCTTATAAGGTGGGCGACGCGATTCATCGCGTCGCTACTACGTTTAATTACCTCCAGTACCAAAGGGATCTTCTTTGATTTGATCACCAAAAACATCCTCTTTGACCTCTTCATTATCAAACTCCCCCTCTATTTCTAAATCTCCTGATTGATATTCCTCACAGTTAATCTCAATTCCCAATGGGCCTGGCGGGCGATAGAAGGTAGCAGTAGGATCATAGTTGGCAATTTGATCCGAGCTTTCAATTTGTTTCATCAACTCAAAAAAGAAAGGTTTGGCCATATAAGACCCCTGACCGGACCAAGACTGCAAGAATCGAATCCAGCGATCGTCTCCACCAACCCAAGTACCCACCACTAAATCTGGTGTTATACCCATAAACCAACCGTCCACATAATCATTGGTGGTTCCTGTTTTGCCGCCAACGTCACTTTTTAGTCGGCTCCTAAGATTCCCTGATTTACGGAGCATTTCTACCATAACGAAATTGGAATTGGGTGGCAGCGCATTGCGCTCTTGCTGAATACCTTCGTAAATTGGTGTACCGTTTTTATCTTCAATCCGCTGAATTAAATAAGGCTTATTATGTGTGCCATTATTAGCGAAAGTCGTATAGGCACCGGCCATTTCCATGACACTTAGATCCACTGCCCCCAGGGCTATAGAGGGTACTTGTGGTACCCTTAACTGACCATTGGGGTAGCGAGCATCTGTATCTATCCCCATATTGTTTACCAAGTTCCGAACCGGTTCTGTGGTCCCCAACTGCTTCATCAGGTAAACAGATACCGTATTTTTAGATTTCTGTAAGCCTTCGAATAAAGTCAACCTTTCATTGCTATATTCTCCATTAAAGTTTTGAGGCGTCCATTCTTCATTTAGATAGAAAGAACCATCACCCGGCTTAATGGTTTGTGGCCAATCAAAAACAGGATGACAAGGAGAAATCCCTAACTGGTCAATAGCGGTAGCATAAATAAATGGTTTAAAAGTTGAACCAACCTGACGATTAATACGTACATGATCGTATTGAAAGTATCTGAAGTCGATACCACCAACCCAAAACCGAATCGCTCCCGTTTTAGGCTCTACGCCTAAAGACCCCAACTGCAAAAACATTCGATGGTATTTAATGGAATCCAGTGGGGTCATGACTGAATCCTTTTCCAAGGATGGCGTATCATAAGTGAATACCCGCATTTTCCGAGGGCTATCCATGGCTTCATCCGTAGCTGCTTGTAAGCGTTCCCATTGCTGTCTCAATTCTGGAAAATTGGCACTTTTTAAGACCCTACGATACGCAGAGGCCAGGCTACTACTGATGATACTAGTTTGAACCAGCTCAGTCAAATAGCCAGGAGATTCATATTCCTTAACGATCCGTTCTATTTCTCGATCATCATTATGAAAAGTCAAATTAGGAACCTGACTAGAGATTTTATCTACTACCTCAGATAAGTATTGTTCCCGAAGTGATTGGTAGCGGTCTGTAGAACGGATCAGTTTAACCAAGCCATCCTGACGAATACTCAAAGGAATCCCCTCTTCTTTGTTGGGCATAAAGGTCCAAGGGTCACGATTTTTCCATTGTTTGAAAAACGTCTCTTGTACGGTTGTCATGTGTTTGACCATCGTTGCTTCTGCCAGTCGCTGCATTTCTGGATCAACCGTCGTATAAATTTTCAAACCATCGCGATAAATATCATAGGCAGTGCCATCTGGTTTTAAGTTTTCTGGTTTCCGAAGAATATTTTTCACGTCTTTGGCGACTTCCATCCGCATGTAGGTAGCAATGCCATCTATGTGTGTCTTTTTACTGATCTCAACCCCCAGCGGTAATTGCCTAAGTTCGTTATATTCTTCGTTGGTGAGCAAACCATTCTTTTTCATTTGCTTCAAGACCACTTCTCGCCGTTTCAAAGCCTTTTCTGGAAAACGAACTGGATTATATAAAGAAGGGTTTTTCAGCATTCCCACTAATAAAGCAGCTTCTTGAACCGCTAGGCTATCTTGGGATTTAGAAAAATAAATCTCTGCTGCTGATTTAATTCCAAAAGCACTATTATTGAAACTAAATTTATTGAGGTACATGGCAATGATTTCCTCCTTGGTATATTTACGCTCTAAGCGAACTGCGATGATCCATTCTTTAAACTTCTGCATCAAGCGTTCTACTCCAGATCCAGGATTTTTAGTAAACAATTGTTTGGCCAACTGCTGGGTAATGGTACTGGCGCCTCCCGAACTTTCATCTCTTAATAAAAACGTTTTGACTACGGCTCTACCTAGGGCTTGAAAATCAATCCCTGTGTGGCGGTAGTAACGTTCATCCTCTGTTGCCACCAAAGCATTCGTAATATCTTCATCTAGTTGATTAAAACTGACTGGAACTCGATTCTCGGTATAATAACGACCGATTACTTCTCCATTGGCTGCATAAAGCTGGGTGGCCACTTCACTTTTAGGGTTTTCTAATTGCTTTACAGAGGGTAAATCTGTAAAGGACAAACCAACAAAAAGTAAGATCAAGGCAATGAGACCAGCGAAAAATAGTCGCCACATCCACTTGACTATGGTCTTGTGCTGTTGATTATCCGAAGTATCAAGAAAAAAATCAATTACTTTTTGCATACCTAATTATAAGTGATGAATAGTTGAGATTTTGATTTTACCAAAGATAAAGAAGTTGTTGAAGAAAACTATACTCCTTGATTGGTCTTCTACCTAAAAGCCATTTAATAAGGCTCTTATCTGGCCATTTCATTATAAAAATAGAAACTTTGGCGGATTTGCTCCTCATCGGCGGTCTGATTTACCTTGACGGTACCTGCCTTTGGAATAAAGGAAAAATTAATATCGCTACCTTTATTTTTCTTATCGTTGCGCATCAAAGCTATAAAAGCATCAAAGGCTTCTAAAGGAATGGCCCAATAATCATAGGTATGTTTGAAAAAGGCGACAATATCCATTAATTCTTTTTCAGACAATTGATTATTAACATGAGAGAGGTAGGCTTCACAGACCATGCCGATCGCAATTGCTTCACCATGTAGTAAAGGTTGCTCTGTTTCCAGCGCATATCCTTCCAAAGCATGGCC
>CAXIDD010000384.1:0-5611 GCA_964021975.1 uncultured Saprospirales bacterium
ACCAAAATAGATTTAATGCATAAGAGTTTAGGAATAGCACTATTTGTTGTATAAATCGAGTAGGAGATTAGGGCAAAGATAGCAGAGCTATCTCTGGCCTAATCGTCCTCTCACACCACCGGACGTACTCTCGTATCACGGCGGTTTCCTTAAACATACAATTTTGTGTAGGTGGCTACTAGCTCTACAAGCCCGATTGATCGGAACCATTCATTACTCATTCCTTCATGACTTGCCGGACTTATTGCCTTTGCCCACCATCCTTGGCGAGTGCTGGCCGTTATCCAACTTCTTTCTTTAGGAACTCCTAATTTATGTAGCCATCTGTATATACCTATGGCTCGCTTGCACTGTTTGAGCCGATAACATCGCAGTCTGCGCTTGAGCCAACCCTCTATGGCGCGAAGTTTGTTCTTCATCTGAGCATAGCGGAAGTAACTCAACCATCCCCGTAAATAGCGGTTCACTTGACCTATTACTGCTTCAAAACTGCGACCGCGGTTCCTTCTTGTGGATTGTCTAAGCTTTGTCTTTAGTCGCTTTTCACTACTTTGACTTAGCATTAGTCTGCCATTACGAAGTAGGCCGTGGCCCAGAAAGTTCAAGTTCTCGCTTCTACAAACTCTACTCTTTGATCGGTTGACTCGCAAACCTAGTTGACCCTCTATGTAATTAATCAGGCTCCTGCTTACCCGTTCGGCTGACCTTTCGCTCTGCAACAACACTATTAAATCATCTGCATACCTCACAAAACTGTGGCCTCTTCTCTCCAACTCCTTGTCCAACTCATCTAATACGATATTAGACAGTAAAGGCGATAAGGGCCCGCCTTGAGGGGTGCCTTTGATTCGTTGGCTTAACAAGCCGCCTTCTAATAGTCCTGATTTTAAAAACTTTCTAATCAGTTGCAGTACGCGACTGTCTCCTATTCGGGTACTCAATAGCCACATGAGTCGATCATGTTGGACTTCGTCAAAGAATTTGGCTAAGTCAATGTCTACTATGTAGCTCTTGCCTGTGCTTACATATTCGCTCGCCTGGTCTAGTGCCCCATGGGCACCTCTACCAGGACGGAAGCCATAACTATGATCGCTGAATATGCGCTCATATCTAGGAGTCAATACCTGCGAAATCGCCTGCTGTACTAGACGATCTTTTACCGTAGGTATACCTAACTGACGGTATCCTCCTTTCGGCTTCGGTATTTTAACCCCTCTGACTGCTGACGGAGTGTAGGTGCCTGACAACAGTTCTGATGCTAGTGACCTATGCGATCCCGCAAACCATTGTCTAAGTTCCTTCACTTCCATACCATCTACTCCCCCGCTGCCGCCGTTGCTTATCACTCGTTGGCACGCAAGGCTTAGATTCGATAAGTCTGCTATCTGACTCATCAAATCCATTGTTAAGGTTCGCTCTTCTTTACAAGCCGCAAGCCACTCCTCGGTGCATTTATTCGCAGCTGCCTTTACCTGACTACCGCTCCAAAGACCAACCCCCAATGACCATTCGCCTTGTATATCAAGGTGCATCTGACCAGTACGGTGTTTGACTGAGTTCATTGTGGTTTGTACGTTCATAAAAAAAAAAAACCTTGGTTTAAGAATTCGATCCTTCCTTTCGACTTCCAAATAAAAAAAAGTCGGCCGTACTATGATCTCTGCTGACTTCTGTAAGCCTCTCAGCTGACAGACCTCCCACGGTAAGTATGCCCCTTTTCCCTAAATTGTGCCGGATTTACCTAAGTGGGTTACGGAAGACTATTGGGCGTCTCCTTCTATTGCAGGATTACCCCCCAACTCCGGCCTTATATCCGATTTCTGTTCGTCACAACCTAGTTTTGCTTTTGGCTTCCTTCAGATTCCGAGTTACCTCGGACACCCTTGCCATTCGCTAACGGTTCCTGTCTCCTCAGTCCGTTCGGGATTCTCACCCTATAAGTGGCATACATGCATGGCACACAAAAAGGCCAGGATTTGCGAGCAAATCTTGGCCTTTTTTTAATATCAAACAATAAAGAAAAGTCCTAGTCTGGCTTTTTCTTTGCAGAATAGTTCACCTTCAATTGGTTAGACTTTCTAAGTTCTGTTTTGATATCTTGAACGATTCCCATGGTCACCTCTCCATCTACACGAAGAGAAGAAGTAATTTTTGTACGTTTTACTTCAGGTACTTTGACTTTATGTCTTTCCAAGAATAGTGGAATTTCGCGTAAATCGGCGAATTTATCCCCTAATTGTAATCTTGGTTTAGTACCATAGACTTGGGTATACTTTTTCACTGGTCTACCTACATATAGGTAATTAACCAATGATTTTTCTTCGAGTTTAGTCAACTCCGAGGCAAACGGTGTTTGCACTTTTACCATCAACTCTGAGTCCCTTAATACGGTTACAACCATAAAAAAGAACAGGAGCATAAAGACAATATCTGGCAAAGAAGCCGTCGAAATTGCTGGAGATGTCTTCCCTCTTTTTTTAGAAAACTTTGACATGGCTCATTTTTTAGAAGTGGCTTCCCCGAAGGGAAGCTACTTATTCTTTTAAAAAAAATACTTACGTATTTTTCGACGAATTCAATTCACTTAGTCTTCTTCACCGAAGTTCGTCGGCTCAGCTTCAGAAATCACAAAAGGGATTTCATCTCTGATTGACTTTCTCCAAGCTAAAGGAAGATCATCTGAGTAAGGAACACTGTATTTTCTCAAAGCCAGTTCGTCCCACAACTCACTATAAGCTGCTTTCAACTCATTGTAAACACCTAGATAGGTTCCATATTCGGTACCTCTATCGTTTTTCAAAGAGATGATTGCCTTAGTTGGCTTTTCAGCTAGATCAGGTCTATTATAAGGATTCGCAATGAATTCTTTTGCGTTGTTTTTTAATTCCTCAACGCGCATAGGTTGACCTCTAACTAGAAGTTGATTCTGAGCATTTACGAGTACAGAATAAACATTCCGCTTATTCAATTTCGTAATGTCAGGCTCTTCTTCTGACCAAACAGGGAGTTTCACAGTAATACCTTTGTCTTCGACAATAGTGGTGGTTACAAGAAAGAAAATTAACAACAAGAAAGCAATATCAGCCATAGAGCCGGCATTAATTTCATTGCTCATTCTATCTCTACTACTAGTTTTAGCCATAGCTGCTTGTTATTTAAGGAAGTTAATAATCTCAAATACCACAAAGGTACCAACAGCTACAATGATCAAAACAAGTAAAGTAAGGATAGATCCCCCAATAAACTTGAGATTAGCATCCGTTACTCCAGCATCTTCTGCTGAATTTTGAATAGCCATTATCTCATTGGTTAAATCTCCATTGGCTACCGAATAAGCGACCAAGAAAGTAACAATTAAGATAGCAAATCCAAGGATTCCCTTCCAAGATGACTTGAAAGTAGAAACAACTTGTACGACTCCGAAAAGTACCATTGCGATAGCCGCAACAACAATCAGAGCGATGGTAGCTGAAATACCAAAGTTAAAAATATTGACGTCCTGAGGATTCTCAGTGTCGATCAATCCTGTATTGGGTAGTACCCCTAGCAAAAAAATTGCAGTTACTAAAAGACCCAACCCAAAAGCAAGCGCTTGACCGTTTTTTGATAAAAACTTATACATAATGCTTAAGGTCTTTTAATTATTTACCAAATACGTTATTCTCTGCCATTACATCTACAATTGCGATAGAAGCATCTTCCATTTTAGCAACGATACCATCAATTTTGTTGACGATGTAGTTATAAAAGATTTGTAGGATAATTGCAGAAATCAAACCAAATACTGTGGTCAAAAGGGCTACCTTGATACCACCCGCAACAACGGAAGGAGAAAGGTCACCTACTGCCTGGATACGATCAAATGCTTGAATCATACCGATTACAGTACCCATGAAACCAAGCATCGGAGCAATAGCGATGAAAAGAGAAATCCAAACTAATCCGCGTTCAAGCAGACCCATTTGTACTCCACCGTAAGCAATAATTGCTTTTTCTACAGCTTCAGGTCCTTGATCCGCATTTTTCAATCCTTCATAAAGGATAGAAGCAGTTGGGCCAGGAGTTGATTTACAGACTTCTTTAGCGCCTTCAATATTTCCTGACTTTAATTCGTCATCAATACGAGCCAATAATTTGTCTGTGTTCGTAGTCGCAATGTTAAGTGTAATAATACGCTCGATACAGAATGCCAATCCTAGGATAAGACAAACCAATACGAAACTCATAAATCTCCAATCTCCATCAATGAAGTATTTCTTCAAGACTTGGAATCCGGAAAGCTGTTCGGTTTCGTCCGCAGCGATTGCTACTTCATTGGCTGCTTCCTCCATGGGAGCTGCAGCTTCTTCTGTAGATGCTGAATCGGATGTCATTTCTTCAGTTGCAGTGGTATCTTCCTGCGCGTATGCAATATTTGCAGTTGAAACTGCCAAACTGAAAACAAGCAAGAGTGCTAACAATTTACGCATAGTCAATAAGGTTTTTACGATTGTTTTAAAGTTAGTTAACGATTTCAAATTCTGCGGAGAGAGAGGGATTCGAACCCTCGATACCCTCACGGGTATACACGCTTTCCAGGCGTGCCTCTTCAGCCACTCGAGCACCTCTCCTATTGGTCAACTCCTCGTCATCATTCACGAGTGCAGAGCAAATAAAGCTATTTTTCACAAACTATTTAAGAAATCGGACTTTTAAAAATAGTTTTTTTCTGATTTCTATTTATCCTTTTGCAATGAATAGCTTTTTTGGCTTGAGCAAAAATAACTATTAAGCTATTTTTAACAAGTTTTAAAGAAGATAAAATTTAAAAAAACGCCAAACATCCTCTTTTTTAACGGTTTCGACCCGAAAATAACCAAAACTACTTTTGATTTTTTTAAGGTTTTGCTCTATTTATTTGGTTACCATTCCAAAAACGGCCCTTGCATTTTCACTAGTAACCGTTCCAATTTCTGCCAAAGAAATATTTTTAATCTCTGCTAATTTTTCGGCTACTTTTAATAAATATGCACTTTCATTCCGTTTTCCCCGGAATGGACTCGGCGCCAAATAAGGGGAATCCGTCTCTAAAACCAAATGTTTAAGCTCAATAGATTCCAATGTTTTGGCCAAACCAGATTTTTTAAAGGTTAAAACACCGCCGATTCCTAAATAAAAATCTAAATCAATAATTGCTTTCGCTTCTTCTACACTTCCTCCGAAACAATGAAAAATGCCTCTTAAGTTCCCATCTTGCAATTCTTTTAGCAACTCAATCAATATCGCCGTAGATTCTCGGGAATGAATTACAATGGGTATTTGTCTTTCCTTTGCCCATTCTACTTGTTGAATAAAGGCTGCTTTTTGCTCCTCAAAGAAAGTCTTGTCCCAATATAAATCAATACCAATCTCTCCAACTGCAACAAAAGGTCTTTTATTAAGCCATTTTTCAACGATTTGTAGCTCCTTTTGATAGTCCGCGTTGACGGAGCAAGGGTGCAGTCCCATCATAGGAAAACACCTGTTTGGATAATCCTGCTCTAGTTGAAGCATGGGCTCTATACTAGATCCATCTATGTTTGGAAGAAAAAACTGCTCAACTCCTGCCGCAATGGCTCGTTCAATCATTAAA
>CAXIDD010000385.1:0-5591 GCA_964021975.1 uncultured Saprospirales bacterium
TTGCCAACCTGCCTGCGCTGAAGCTTTAGCAGGCAGGCGAAAAGTGGTTCAAAAAAGGGCAACAACAAATTCGAAGTGCTAAACTCAAATAGCTTCTTAGAAAGACGAATTTTATTTTTCTTAAAAACTGTACAAGTATGAATAAAGTACTAGTCCTATTTATCACCTTGCTGACTTTCAGCTTTACGGCACAAGCTCAAGTTGATTTATCTTACCAAAAACCACCCAAAGAAATTTTGGACATGGTTGATGTCCCTTTACCTCCATCTGTGCTAATTGATGACGATGCCAAGAGAATGCTTTTATTGTCACGCAATCAATTCCGCACCATTGCTGAACTTTCAGAAACAGAGCTACGCTTAGCAGGCTTACGGATTAATCCAGTCACGAATATTGGTAGCCGGACTCGCTACTACAATAAAGTAGAGCTTCAAAAAGTAGGCGAAAAGAAAGCAAAAGCTATTAAAGGCTTACCTGACACTTATAAAGCAGCAAATTTGTCTTGGTCTCCAGACCAATCCATGGCTGCTTTTACCAATACCACGGATAAAGGCGTAGAACTTTGGGTCGCTGATTTGGAAAAAGGTATGGCTATGAAGCTGACTGAAGACAAGTTAAATGCCAATATGGGAAGGCCTTATACCTGGCTTCCAGATGGTAGTGGTTTCTTGGTTAAATTTTTACCAGAAGATCGCAAACCACTGATTGATAAAACCACGGCCATTCCAACTGGTCCTCGGGTTTCTGTTAACCAAAGCGGTGTGAGAGCTCAGAACCGGACCTATCAAGATTTATTAAAAGATAAGGCAGATGAGGCCAACTTCGAACAACTAGCCCTTTCAAAGCTTGTAAAAGTTGATTTAAAGGGTAAGCAGACGGTTTGGAAAGACACCGATATGTACGATGACATCAGCTTCTCTCCAAATGGGCAACACGTGCTAATGACCACTATTCGTAGGCCCTTCTCCTACCTTGTGCCTTATTCTCGTTTCCCATCGACTACCAATGTTTATAGCATTGATGGAAATTTGGTTAAAGAAATCATGAGTCAAGATTTAATCGAAGAATTACCTCAAGGCTTTGGTGCAGTAAAAACTGGCAAACGCCGCGTTAGTTGGCGTACAGATCAGCCAGCTACGCTTTATTGGGCCGAGGCAATGGACAATGGAGATCCTAATCTAGCATCCCAATACCGAGATCAATTGTTTGTCTGGAAAGCACCATTTACCGCCAAACCGAAAAGTATTTTAAAAATGCACAACCGCTTCAGCCGTGTTCGGTGGGGCAATGATCAAACCGCTGTTGCTTACGACAGTTGGTTCAAAGATCGGAATACTAAAACTTACTTATTTAATCCATCTAAACCAGGAAAAGAGGTACATATTATTGCAGATCGTAATAGCCAGGATCGCTACAGCGATCCAGGATCTTTTGTGATGGCAACCAATGATTACGGCCGTAGTGTCTTGGAGATTCAAGATGGTAAACTATATAGTATAGGCCAAGGTTATTCTAAAGATGGTCGTAATCCATTTATTGACGAATTTGACATTGCTAGCCAAAAAGCCAAAAGGATGTGGCAAGCAGACAACAAGGAAAAATTTGAAAATATCGTTGAGCTTTTAGACCCTGAACAAGGGGTACTCCTAACCAGGGTAGAGTCTCCAACCGATTATCCAAATTATTACATCCGCAACCTCAAAAAACGCATTGCTCCTCAGCCCATAACCTTCTTCAAGAATCCTTACCAGGCATTAGCAGATGTACATAAAGAAGTCATCACTTATAAAAGAGACGATGGTTTAGATCTTTCTGGAACTTTGTATTTGCCAGCAGGCTACGATAAAAACAAAAAGGAGAAAATGCCGATGATCATGTGGGCATATCCAACAGAATACAAAGACCGGGCAAGTGCCAGTCAGGTGACAGCCTCTTCTAATACTTTTACAGCACCAAGATGGGGTTCTCCAATTTATTGGGTAACGCGTGGTTATGTTGTGTTGGCCGGTGCCAGTTTTCCAATTATTGGAGAAGGAGAGGAAGAACCTAATGATAGCTTCATCAAGCAATTGGTAGCCAATGGTAAAGCAGCTATTGATGCTGTAGATGCTTTGGGTTACATTGACCGGAATCGGGTGGCCGTTGGTGGTCACTCCTATGGCGCGTTTATGACCGCTAATTTATTGAGTCATTCCAATTTATTCGCGGCAGGCATTGCGCGGAGTGGCGCTTACAATCGTACTTTGACACCATTTGGTTTCCAGCGCGAAGAGCGTTCTTATTGGGATGCGCCGGAGATTTACTACAATATGTCTCCATTCATGCACGCCGATAAAATGAAAACGCCTTTATTATTGACCCATGGTGAGGCAGATAATAATTCTGGTACTTATCCGCTGCAAAGTGAGCGTTATTTCAATGCTTTGAAGGGACTTGGAGCACCTGTACGTTTGGTGATGTTCCCTAAAGAAAGTCATGGTTATGCTGCGCAAGAATCAGTTCTACACTTGTTGTGGGAGCAAGACCAATGGATGGAAAAGCACGTGAAGAATAGAAAAGTAGTGACGCCAAAGCCATAAGATAGCTTCTAAATTTGATAGACTTTAAAATATTGGTTTAACTAGGAAAGCTAGATTGTTCAAGAGATCAATCTAGCTTTTCCTTTGAACCAGTCCAGGGAATTCGTGTTAAAGAATCAGAAATCTATCCTAAACCAATGAAAGGAACCAATATTTTCGGCATTTTACTCAAAGGCCTTGCGCTTATCTCCGTCCTTGGAATTTTAGCCCTTTCCATCGGGGTGTTCGGATATTCCCTTCAGGAAATTATCAAAGTCTTGCAATTGATTATTACCAATGCAGCAGGTGAGGAAGAGCTAATCTTAAAAGCCTTAAAGTCTGTTGATTTAGTATTAATTGGTGTGGTCTTTTTTATTATGGGGGTTGGTCTATTTGAATTATTTATCAATCCAATCGATAATTTACCAGAATGGTTGGTCATCAAAGATATAGATCAATTGAAGAGTATGTTGATCAAAGTGATTATTCTGGTGATGGGTGTTTCTTTTTGTGGAAAAGTAGTCACCTGGAATAGCGAAACGGATTTATTGGGCTATGGTCTTGGCCTGGGAGTAGTTATCTATGCCTTAAGTTTTTTCTTGAAAGTGAAATCAGATAAGAAAGGAAAGGAAGTTTCTAAAGAGGAATAAAAGTGTTTTAAAAAAGTAAGCCATCTATCATTACAAAATGAAGATGGCTCATGCTTTACACTCACTAGTTTATGAAACATTTTACGCTTAACTACTCTTAAAAGTCAAGCATAAACGATTTGTACTGCTTAATTTAGACTTTTTTCAGATTTCAAGCCAATTTTTTTTAAAATATAACAAAGATTTAAGGATTTTTTTGCGGACTTTGCTTCTAAAAGGGATTTAGACTGTTGGAATACACATTTTGAGAACCTATTCTAAATGAAATACTCAGACACCTTCCATTTTATGAGGGAATTAATTGATGTCTTTTGAAAAACTGCATTTCTAAAAATCTTAGTTACTCTTGGTTGTCTAGGATGGTTTATAAAATACAATTAATTAACTCTCAACACCACCGGCTGTGTCCAAGCCACCTCCACATCCCCCGTTTTATAGGGGTTCTTTTGCAACTGGTTAGAAATGACTTTTGCCCTTACAAACAAGTCATCTGGGCTAACATTGTAACTGAGACTGAGGCCATCAATTGGATCTAAATAGGTAGGATCTTGCGCTCCCTCTTTCCATACAATTATTTGAATTTTATATTCCACACCAGGTTCTGGCTCTACTTCTACTAGATATTCAGTATTTAATAAGCCAAAGGTTTGGAGGTTAACCCCTGTACTGGAATAGAAATGTCCAGCTTCCAAACTCGCAATCAGGCTTTCAGGTTCTAAATTTTCAGCAGCGACCATGACCCATCCGCGGCCTGCATTACTATACTCTAATCCGAAAGTATGGTAATGGTGACTATCATCTGTCGCCAAGCCAAACATCAAATCCTGGCCCTTTTTAAGGTAATTATAATTGATCCTATCCCACATTTCTTCGGTGCCGATACGTGCAGAATCTCCATAGTTGTTTACTTTCGGATGGCCATTAAAGACTTCGAAGAAACGTTCATTTTTTAAAGCTTGCATATCTTCCAAACTGATAGCCCAGCCAAAATTGGGGTGATTGATGTGTGGGAACATAGCCTGCCCGGTGGATTCCCGTTGCTCCAAAACGGCATCGATGTTGTTTTGAAGTACCTCGACCATGGAATTACCATGTCTGGGTTGGATAAGTTCTTTTACATTGGTAGCATTGAGGTGGATGGGTTTGCCATCGTAGCTATCCGTGATTTCTTCACTCTTGATAATCAAAAAATCACCAGCTTTTTCAAACTTACTACGGTAAGCTTCTAGCGTCTTGAGCTGCACTTGTAAGCCAGAAGTATCTGCTTTATACTCGACCCAATCTGGCCCAAATTTACTAAGGTATGCTTCGAAAGCTCCCTTCCGGACAGGGTTATTAGGAACACGGAGCCATTTTTCGCCCTCTTGTAGAATATTGTGATCGGATAGACCGACAAAATGGTAATCATTGCTTCGATACCAATCCATAATCATCTCAGGATAATCATCCCCATCACTCCAGAGAGAATGGGTATGTAAATTACCTTTAAACCATTGCTGGCCTGGTACATCGCCGACCAATGGCGGCTGAGAGTCACAGCTGAAAATTGCAAATAAAAAGAGACAGGAAATAATTTTGGTGTTCATGCTGGGGTGTTTTTTAATTTATCTTTTTAAACCCGCTCGAGATATTTTCTCAAAGCGTCCAACTGTTCGCGATTGCCTAAAATAATGAAACTGCTGCCTGGTTTCAAAACAACATCTGGTGGTGGATTGACCATATACTTATCCCGGTCATCTTTGAATCCGATGATGTTGGCACCAGTAGCCGAGCGAATATTTAAATCTCTGATGGATTTATTTTTACAGTTATCAGGTACTTCTTCGAAGCTGATTTCATCAAAACCAATATCAGTTTGGTATTCATTAGTGATAAAAGAAAAGAATTCAACCGCGTCTGGTTTAGTAATCAAAGTAGCCATGTAAAACCCACCAATTTGCTCCGGCATGATTACCCGATCAGCACCAGCCAACAACATTTTCTTTTGAGATTTGGGGTCTTTAGCTCGACTAATAATACGTAAATTGGGATTTAATTGGCGAGCGGTTAAGACGACGAATAGATTATCTGAATCATCACCTAAAGCTGCAATTAATGCAGCTGCTTTTTCAATATTTGCTTCTTGCAGGGCTTCATCATGAGTCGCATCATCGTTGATATATAGGTATTTTTTATTGGATTCCTGAAGGTCTTCAATCTTTTGTTCGTCCATATCGATTACTACAAAAGGGGAATCCTGCTTTTCAAAATGAGAAGAAATTTCTCGACCATATTTGCCGTAACCGCAAACAATAACATGGTCTTCCAATTGGTTAATACTCTTTTTAATCATGCTATAATGCCAGTTTTTGTAAATTTTCCCTTGAATAACGAAATAGGAGAA
>CAXIDD010000386.1:0-5589 GCA_964021975.1 uncultured Saprospirales bacterium
TTTATATCATTAATACTTATTCTTTTTGTAGCTCCTTGTACATGGTTTACACTTGGTTCATCCATCATAAGACGTGGGGACCCTTTTGCTTCTAAAGTTAATTCAATAGGGCTATCAGATCGTATCTGAAATTTTATATATGGATTAAATAGATTCCCTTGCCAATCTACTAGTTTAATATGGTTATTATTCAGCTCTCGGCCAAAAATATCTACTATGGATATTGTTTGGGCAATCGATGTAAAGGCTGAATAAAGCAAAAATAGAACGATTAAAATTAAGCGGTTTTTCATTTTTTATTCAATTAAATCAGACCTACTCTTTTAGGATTTTCGGTTTTCTCCCTATTTAAAAAAAAGATATAAAATGTTAAGATTTAAAGATGATTTAATTCTGCCAATGTTCTGAATGGTGGAGTTTATGTTCTGAATGGTAAACCTGGACTTCCCTTTGCCTACTTTTACTCTAAACTTAAATAGAACTAAATTTCACGCTTAACACTGGACCTTCTCACATAAATGGTAAGAGTTAACGTCAAAAATAGGATAATTACTCATAAGTCTAATACTCCGCTGTTGAACACCGGTTGTGTCCAACACCAGGGTGTAAAGTATTAGCTTTAAGCCGATTTTCGCTCTTAGTTATTGTGCTTATTTATTTTCTATTTTCTTTGAAATATGTCTCAATAATTCTTGTGTTTCATTCTGTCTCGAAATAACTTGTCCAAGTCCATTGTTAAGGATTTCAGTTGAAGTTGAAATGTATAATGTCTGTAGAAAATAGAAGCAAGAAACTAAAAGAATATCTCCCTACTGTATCGCCCCAACCATAGCTGCCTCCGCATAAGCCACCAAGCTAGGCGGTGCTTTCCTGCGAATCCAAGGGATTGCTTCCTCAATGACTTGAGCAGCTGCTTTGTAATGCGGGACGATGTGTCCCAGGCCATGCAGCGCACTTTCGATACACGCAATATTGGTAGATTGGAGGCCCGTTCTTAGTACTTTGAATAGGGCGGTATAGTATTCGTGTTTCTCTTGTTTATTGGTACAAAAAGCTAAGGGCGTGATGTCCCAAATCATATAGCAGAAGACACTCAACTCCCCTTCAGTTTCTGAACGATGCCCCAATACTGCTGGACAACGCTTTGCAAAACATTGTTCATACAATACTTTCATGGACCGGAGGGCGGCCAATCTATCTTCTAACGGTACTAGACCATCCCGAAACGCGAAGGGCATATCTGTACAACCATTGTCCACCAAATACCTCAGCCCCATGGCTATTTGCCAATCGGTAAAAGGATCAATATCAGTCGCATAATTGTCAAACATCCGTTTGGTGAAGGCAACTACTTGTTGTGGATCTTCCTCTAATTCGGCATTATAAGCCAGTTTAAAAGGCCAGTCGCCTTTGGCTTGTTCGTGGTCAAAAAGGTAGGTGAGCCAGGTTTGGTAAAGGTTGGGATTCATGTTTTTGGGTTTTAGAGAAACTGTTTTTTTTCACCACTAAGGCACTTAGTACACTAAGAAACACTAAGCGGGCTTAGTGGTGAAATTTGTCTATTTAATTCTTTACCGCAGGCTTATTATACGGTGGTATTTTTATGGCTGGTGTGCCCTGTGTTCTTAGTTGACGCAGCACTTCTTGTACGGCCCGTTCCAATTGTGGATCCCGGCCTTCGGAGAGTGCTATGGCATCTTGTCTAACGGAGATATCGGGTGCAACACCTTCATTCTCGGCTATAAACTTGTTGTTGATCGGATCAAAAACGGCGTTGTCTGGTGCCGTCAAATAACCGCCATCTATCAAACCATAGTGTACAGATGATTTCACCAGTCCCCCCCAAGTAGTCGCACCAATTAATTGTCCGGCTTTTTGCTGACGGAATACCCATGGGAAGAAATCTCCACCTGAACCGGCCAGCTCGTTAATCAATAAGACTTTTGGTCCTAAGATTCCCGCTGGTAAGCGGAATGGCTTGCCATTTGGCACTTCATTGGTTAGGCCAGCCCGTAGCGAACGGGTCATCAGATCGACCATGTAGTCATCGAGCGAACCTCCTCCGTTGAAGCGTTCATCAACCACCGCACCCAATTTATCTTGCTGTGCGAAGTAATAACGGTTGAACGACACAAATCCCGGACCACCGGTATTGGGCACCCAAATGTAGGCCAGTTTACCATCCGAAAGTTTATCGACCATCCGCCGATTGTCTTCTACCCAAGCGCGTTGGCGTAGGGCATTTTCACTACGGATTGGCTCTACGGTTTCTTTACGTGCATCCTCAAATTTTGGTTCTTTATTAAGATGGAGGATGGTTTGTTTACCTAAAGTTCCATCCAATAATTCGAAAGGACTTTGTGCACCAGTTAGTTCTTGACCATTAATTCCGACCAAATAATCACCTTCTTCCACTTCCAGGCCTGGACGATCCAAGGGGCTGGATAAACGTGGATTCCAGCTTTCAGTAGTATAGATTCGTTTGATTTGCCAACGATTGTTGTTTAGCACTAAATCTGCCCCAAGTAGCCCTATTTTAGAAGATTCTATCTCTGGAAAATCTCCACCACCAACAAAACTGTGACCAACAGATAACTCTCCATTCATTTGATCCAATACGTAATTAAGATCATTGCGATGACGGACATAAGGTATCAATGGCGCATAACGCTCATAAACTTCCTGCCAATCCCGGCCGTGCATATTTTCATCATAAAAATAATCTTGCTCATAACGCCAGGCTTCTTCAAAAATTTGTTTCCATTCCGCCGTTCGGTCCAGCTTCATTTCTAGTTTTGGTGAGAAAGACTTACCCCCTTTTCCAGACTTTCCAGCAGCATTACTCACTTGCCAGCGACCGCTTGCTTGGGTTAGTAGTTTTTTACCATCCGCTGAAATAGAAAATTGACGAACCCCAGTGAGGTATTCCGCAGCTTTGCGATCTTTTAAAGTGAATTTCTGTAAGGTCAAAGAAAAAGAACCAGGCTTACGTTCTCCTAAAAAGACCGAACCAGCAGGACCACTCAAAGTGGCTACATAATTCGCCACGGGTACTTTTAAAGCAATCGTCCGACGAGCGATCTTATCAAAGTCGATCTTCATGCCCTTATCCTCTTTCTTTTTCTCCTCAGATTCACCTTCATCCGCTTTTTCTTCTGGCTTTTCTTCTGTTTCTTTTTTGTCTTTTGCGTCTTCGTCTTTCTTAGCATCCTCGTTCTTTTCTTTCTTCACTTCTTCTTCGTCACTTCGAGGTATAAATGGAGAATCTTGTCCTTTTTGTAGGACAACTACATAGGCGGCGTAAGAAGGATCTGCAGTTATCGCGCTGGTATTGGCCCAGCCGGAACCTAGTGCTAGGTCAGTACTTGCCAGGAAATAAAAGTGTTTTTTATCTCGATCCCAGGCAGGAGCAAAAGCATCTGCAAAAGGATCCGTCAAGGCTTGACTCGTTTTGCTGTCTGCGTCCCAGATCATGATGCGGCGGAAGTTGTTTGAACCACTTTTCACATAGGCCAATTTTTTAGAATCTGGGGCCCATTGCAAGCCTGTTCTACCACGATCCATATTGCTGGTACCGACATCTATGGTTTCAATAGCAGAGGTTTCTACATTTAGCACCTTAATACGTACTTTATTGTCCGTAAAAGCGATGTGTTTCCCATCTGGTGACCAGGTAGGGCTCCAAATTAACTTAGATTCTCCAAGTGGAATACGCTTTGCAGGAGACATCCCATCCTGATCCGTCAGATAAATCGCATATCCTTCACCACCTTGATCAGAAACCCAGGCAATTTGATCTCCTTTAGGCGACCAAATTGGTCTACGGTCTGCGGCATCCGAGCTTTGGGTTAAATTCCGCGTGTCACCATACTCAATAGGTACGGTAAATATCTCTCCTCTAGACTGCATCAAAGCCCGTTTTCCAGTAGGAGAAAGCGAAACGGCAGAAGCTCTTCTGCTAACATCTTCCCATTGTGTTTCGGCCCACGGGAAGTCCGCATTCACCTCAAACTTCAGTTGTTGAGTACGGCCACTTTTAGGATCTACCCGATGTAAGTAGCCATTTTGCTCAATTAGCAGTTCGTTTTTATAATGCGTTAGGTATTTAACATCCGTATTTTTCAGTTTAGTAACTTGGCGCAGGCTTTTGTCCGTAAGGCTGTAAGCCCAAACATTCATATTCCAGTCTCGATCAGATAAGAAATAGATGGTATCATCAATCCAAATTGGATTGATATCTGTGGTTTTTTCATTCGGGATTAAAACCTCTTCTTGGGTAGCAAGGTCTAAAATAATCAATGGTGTGTTTTGTCCCCCACGATAGGCACGCCATTCTGTATCCCATCTGCTCATTTTGTCTATGACCATTTTTTTACCATCAGGAGAGAATGCACCATCAAAGCCCCACTGTGCACTCAGCCGAGTAGATGGACCTCCAGTAGCTGGTACTGTCCATAATTTATTATGAGAAGTAGGAGCGGTACCTCTAGAAGAAGCATATAAGATATGCTTGCCATCCGGTGTCCATCCTCGGACTATAGCACCTGATGGATGCCAGGTAAGTCGTGTCGGCATTCCTCCATCTTTGGACACCACATACACCGCCCAATTACCTGAGCGATTGGAGCGAAAAGCGATCCACTTTCCATCTGGAGAAAAATGAGGGGTGCCCTCTGCTGCGGGTGTACTAGTTAGTCGTCGTAAGTTTTGTCCATTTCGGTCTGCGATCCAAAGATCGCTACCATAAGTAAAGGCTACTTGTTTGGCGCTTAAAGTTGGCGCTCTTAACAAGCGAGTCCCTTGAGCGTTCAAGTTCCAAGAACAAGCGAAGCTAACAATTAGAAATAGGGTAAGAAAAAAAGGATTTGATTTCATAACAGGTGATATTTTCTCCATAGATACGTATTTTTTAAGATTTTAAAAAAAGTAGCCTAGGAAACTCTACTATCCTCTGATGGTATACGACCAAAATGCAAAAGTGCCGGACCACAATTCTGATCCGGCACCTACGCCAATTTACATTCACACTATCGGTGATTCGTCTAAGTTTCTTTTATTTAGTTGTATTGTAATTTAAACCTAACCGGTAGTGTGAACATGACTCTCACTGGTTTACCACGTTGTTTACCAGGATGCCATTTATGGCCTTTGTTCATGGAGTCGATTAACCGTCTGGCTTCATCTCCACAGCCACCGCCTATATCTCTAATGATATTGATATCGGTGATCCGACCATCTGTTTCTACTACAAACTGTGCGATTACACTCCCTTGAATTCCATTTTCGATGGCATTAATAGGATAGCGAACATTATCAGCTAAGTATTGCATTAAAGCTTTATCAGCACAAGCCTTTTTAGTTACTTTATCTGGCTCGTCTTCACAGCCAGGGAACCTAGGCATTTCTTCCACCACTACAAATATCTCTTTCATATTTTCCTCAATCGGAGGAGGTGGAGGAGGAGGAGGAGGAGGTGCCGCTACGGCAACTTCTACATTAACTGGGATTTCTATAGCTGTTTCTGCATCTACAGATTGATCCACAAACTCAATTTCATCTTCTTCCAAGACCAACTCTTCGGGTACTTCC
>CAXIDD010000387.1:0-5565 GCA_964021975.1 uncultured Saprospirales bacterium
CCCTAAATGGTTGAGGTCTTCTTGGCTTTTTGAAATTGTCAATACTTCTACACACCACAATATTCATCATGCCAAATCTAAGGGGAATTATGGATTATACTTCAGGCTGTGGGATCGCCTGATGGCGACAGAACATCCGGATTATTTGGAAGCTTACGATAAAATACAAAACAGGAGATTTAAAAGTAGGCATTCGAAGTCCAGCTTACGTAAAGGTAGATTACTAATTGTATTAGCGATGACAAGTTTGAGTTTATCGCCCATAAGTGCCCAAATGAATATTGAAGGAGTTTGGAAGGATAAAAAAGGTGGGGGAACTATTCGGATTTATGAAGAGGACGGTTTATATTTTGGACAGCTAATTGATGCCGAAAAGCAGGCCGAACGTGAAAAAATAAAAGCACACGGAAAAGTAGTATTTCTGAAAAACTTTCAAAAGAAAAGTTCAAACGAATTTTGCTGTGGAACTATATACCAGCTTAGAGAAAAACGATCTATATCTGCAACACTCCTGCTAAAAGATGAAAAGACCTTAGTAATTAATGGATGGTATGGTCGATTTACGGGTAGACGAATATGGAAAAGATTGGGGATGAAATGATCTTTATTTAGTCCCCTAGAAGAATAATTTGTCCAGAAGCTTCTTTAAGACAAATCCCCTTTCTATTTTACTGTTAAAAAAACGGATGGCCGCTTTTTGGATAAAACTTGCTGAAGGAATTGATCGCTTAAATGAGCGAATCGGAAAGACCATTTCCTGGCTTAATTTCTTATTGATGCTTCTAGTCTGCTTTGATGTAATCAATCGGTACTTATTTAATTATACAGCATCCTGGATAAACGAATTAGAATGGCATTTCTTTGCCTTGATCTTTCTGTTGGGAGCAGGCTTTGCCTTTAAAAATGATCAGCATGTTCGGGTAGATCTATTTTATACAAACTTCACGGAAAAGGATAAAGCTAGAGTCAACTTCTGGGGAAGTTTGGTTTTTTTGTTGCCATGGTCTTTTCTCCTGTGTTATTTCGCATTTAGTTTTGCTTGGGAGTCTTATTTAGATGGTGAAATATCTGCAGAGCCAGGAGGCCTACCTGCCCGTTTTATTATCAAGTTCGCCATCGTTGCAGGTTTATTTTTACTGTTTTTACAAGGAGTAGCGACCTTGATTCATTCCCTAAACACCATGCTAAAGAAAGAGCCTGATGATTTAGAAATTACTGCCAACCATAAAGCCAATTAATCATGGAAATAATCGCGATTATTCTCTTTGTCAGCATTTTTGTTTTAATCCTTTATGGTTATCCGGTTGCATTTACATTAGGCGGCTTGTCTATTATTTATGCACTATGCTTTTTAGAGCCTAGTGCCTTTGCAGCTTTACCCCCAAGGATATATGGTATTATGCAAAACTATGTTTTGTTAGCGGTGCCACTATTTATTTATATGGGGATTATGTTAGAAAAATCAGGCCTTGCGGAAAGTTTGCTGGAGACTATGGCCATTCTTTTTGGTCGAATGCACGGAGGCCTAGCCATTTCTGTAATTATCGTAGGTGCCTTACTCGCCGCATCTACTGGAATCGTGGGGGCAACCGTTATCACCATGGGCTTAATTAGCTTACCAACGATGTTAAAGAGAGGTTATTCTCCGGAGTTGGCCACCGGAGTAATTGCGGCTTCGGGTACTTTAGGACAAATAATTCCACCATCAGTCGTATTGGTCCTTTTAGGGAGTGTATTGAATGTTTCTGTCGGTAAGCTTTTTGGCGCAGCTATGGTACCTGGGATCTTACTTGTAGTAGTTTATATTCTTTACGTGTTTATCTACGCCCGCATTCGTCCGGAAAAAGCACCGCCGATTCCAGCTGAAGAAATTGCCGAATTTAAGAAAGGCCGTTTTGGTCTCAAGGTATTCCGAGCTTTCTTCCTGCCGTTTTTATTAATCGTAGCAGTATTGGGGTCTATTTTTGCAGGTATTGCTTCTCCAACGGAGGCAGCAGCAGTAGGAGCATTAGGTGCCACCTTATTGACCTTATTAGAAAAAAGACTTAACTGGAAAACTTTAAGCGCTGTGGTCCAGCAAACCACTCATTTGACTAGTATGGTTTTTATCATTTTGGTAGGAGCTACCACTTTTTCCTTTGTATTTAGAGAATTGAATGGAGATCAATACCTCATCGAGTTAATCGAAAATGCCAATCTCTCGGCGAATCAATTTCTTTTCTTAGTCATGTTAGTGGTCTTTGTAGCTGGATTTTTTATTGATTTTATTGAAATAATCTTCATCATTGTACCAGTGGTTGCTCCGATTTTCATTCAATTTGAAATTAGTTTGATTTGGATAGGTATTTTGTTAGGCTTAAACCTGCAAACTTCTTTCCTATCGCCGCCTTTTGGGTTTTCTCTTTTTTACTTAAAAGGAGTGGCTCCACCAGAGGTGACGACCAGACATTTATATCGAGGTATAGTCCCTTTTGTACTGATTCAATTAATTTTCCTTTTTGGTGTTATCTTTTTCCCTGATGTTATTTATTTATTAGGGTAGCAGGTCTTAGAATCAAACTCAATTGAAATATGAATTT
Source organism: uncultured Saprospirales bacterium (assembly GCA_964021975.1). GTDB lineage: Bacteria > Bacteroidota > Bacteroidia > Chitinophagales > Saprospiraceae > DATFKA01. The sequence goes on from CAXIDD010000387.1 coordinate 2,580, forward strand.
TTTAGCGCATATTTTTCTTTCTTGTTCAGATGAAGCCAGCTTAATGGGGAACTTTCTAACCGACTACCTCACTAAAAAACAAGCAGAAGCTTTGCCCTTAGACTGGCAAGTTGGTGTTGATTTACACCGTAAAATAGATCAATTTACAGATCGGCACCCAGCTGTGTTAGAACAAGTGACCCGACTGCGGCCCTACCACGCTAGATATGCTCCCGTTATAGTCGATATCTTTTATGATTATTTTTTGATAAAGAACTGGAATCACTTTACAGCCGAACCGTTTTCCGCATTTTGTGAGAACGTATATGGCATCCTAATCCGAAATTTAGATCAAGTACCAAGCCCCATTCAACCCAGGGTTCAAAGTATGGTAAAAGGATCTTGGCTAAGTTCTTATGGAGAAAAAGCTGGTATTCTATACGCAATCGACAGGATGAGTTCGAGAACCAGCAGACCAGAATGGCTGGCCAATGCAGCGGAAAGCTTCCAAAATGAATACGATTCATTGGACCAAAGCTTTATGGCTTTTTTTCCAGAACTAATCGAAGAAATTGATTGTCTCTGTTGATGAACTTATTTATTTAACCCTCAAAGTGGAGCGAAATGGTAAAAGTCCTGGATAATACTTTCTCTAATACCGTTGATTCTTCAATCCGATTGTTATAAATCAATGTATTTCCAATACCATGCGATACCTTCAACTCAGGAGAGAAGATAAAGAACGGGAAGAAGAATTGTACTCCGGCACCGTATTCAATTGAGAAGTCAGTAGGTGCAATCTTGACTAAAGACTCCGCATTTTTAGCGCGGGAATCACTGGCCACATCAAAAGAATATTTGACTCCAGCAATTAAGAAAGCTCGCTTATCTTTAAATGGGGCAGACTTATAGCGAATATGAAAAGGCATTTCAACAAAAACAGATTCTACTCTGCGTTGATTCAAGAAGGCACCATCTACCCTTGAGCTGTATTCAATGTTGCGTTCAGCAAAGGAAAGCGTTGGTAGAAACCGAAAATCAAAGTAGTCACCCATCTTTAGGTTGGTGACAATCCCTAAATTAAAACCTGGACCACTGAGGCTTTCTACAATATTAATATTTTCACTTTCCAGAAATTCTCTAGATCGGAAAGGCTTAAAACGAGAGGTGTTAGAAGCTAGAGTGATACCAAAGTAATAAGCTTTCTGTTGGTAATCCAAGAAGTTATAGTTTCCCCTGAATTTTTGTGCTTCTAAACTATTGCTGCCTGCCAATAAAAAAATGGCCAGCACTATTTTCGTCCGGAGTATAAGGAACAAATACCGAGCGTTAGTGGAGTACATTGATTTGATTTAAAACCTGTTTTTAATAATATGTTCACGAAGTCATCTCCATCCGGAAAAGCTTGAACAGATTCATAAAGATAGCTGTAAGCTTTTGGATCTTTGGAGGTTAAACGACCAATCAAGGGTAAAATGTATTTGAAGTAGGCATTAAATAGCTGTTTAATAGGAAAAATCCTCGGACGAGAGAATTCTAATATGACTATTTGTCCATCATCTTTCAATACTCGTTGCATTTCTTTGAGGCCTTTTTCCAGGTTTTCAAAGTTACGTACTCCAAAAGCTACAGTAATAGCATCAAACGTTTGATCCGGATAGGGTAGTGCTTCGGAATCTCCTTCTTCTAGGGTAATGATGGTATCTAATCCTTTCTTTTTAATCTTTTGGCGGCCAATATCTAGCATCTCGCTAGAAATATCTAAGCCAATAATTTTTTCAGGGTTTAATTTTCTGGCGGTTTCTATAGCTACATCTGCTGTTCCTGTCGCCACATCTAGAATAACCTTGGGTTGATCACCTTGTAAACGTTGAATCGCTTTTTTTCGCCAAATCGTATCAATACCTAAAGACAGCAATCGGTTTAAGAAGTCATAATAAGGAGCAATCCGGTTAAACATTTTGGAAACCTGACTTTTTTTACTTCCTCCCTCAGAATGGTATGGTTTAACTTCATTCATTTTTTAAAATTTGTGCAAATGTAAGTAATAGAAACAAAATAATTCGGTCCAAGTTGTGAAAAGGAGCATTGATTTCAGACTACTTATTTCCATATGGTCTAACCGCTTTATTTCTGTATTCTAATGGACTTTTGAAGAAATAGTTTTACTTATAAATCCTCTTAATGTCACTTTAATAATTTTAAGAACAACTTAACAACAAATAAGCACATAAAGGTTGGTCTTTGTTCTGTAAATTAAACGTAAATTAGTAACTTTGCTGGGCTGCTATAAAGGGTGAACGATAAGAATTAAACACTCTTTTGAAAGTGATTTTTGAAAGCAAAAAACAGAGACTTTGAGTCAACGTATTATTCCGATTAATATTGAAGACGAAATGAAATCTGCTTACATCGATTATTCGATGTCAGTTATCATTTCGAGAGCCTTACCAGATGTCAGAGATGGTCTAAAGCCCGTACATAGAAGGGTCTTATATGGAATGTCTGAATTAGGACTGACTTACAACCGAGCCCATAAAAAATCAGCACGTATTGTTGGAGAAGTATTGGGTAAGTATCACCCACATGGAGATACTTCGGTATACGATACTATGGTTCGTATGGCCCAAGACTGGTCCTTGCGTTATCCCTTAGTCGATGGCCAAGGCAACTTTGGTTCCGTAGTTGGTGATGGTCCAGCCGCAATGCGTTATATGGAGGCCGGTTTGAAGAAAATTAGCGACGAGATTCTTTCTGATTTAGGGAAGGAAACGGTTGATTTTGCGCTAAACTTTGATGATACACTACAAGAGCCGACAGTTTTACCATCCAAAATACCTAATTTACTCGTTAACGGAGCTTCGGGTATTGCCGTAGGTATGGCTACCAATATGATGCCACATAACCTCACTGAGGTGATTGACGGAATCATTGCAACCGTTGATAATCCAGAGATTACCATAGATGACTTAATGCAATACATTAAGGCACCTGACTTCCCAACGGG
>CAXIDD010000388.1:0-5561 GCA_964021975.1 uncultured Saprospirales bacterium
CGCCGTTGAAGATGCTAAATCACTTGGGATTATGGCTTCTCACGGGGATATTAATGGTGTTGCTAGTCATGCCAATCCTTATTTATTAACAGAAGTGCTTAGAGATCAGTGGGGTTTTAAAGGATATGTAGTCTCGGATGCCAATGATATTGCCAGGCTTAATTTCTTCATGAATGTTGCAGAAACACCAGAAGCTGCAGCCGAAATGGGATTAAAGGCGGGTATGGATATAGATTTATATAGTGATGAAGCCTATATCCTGTTACCAGAAATGGTGAAAAAAGATCCTGACCTTGAAAGGTATATAGATCGTTCTGTACGCAGAGTATTGCGCACTAAATTCATTTTAGGCCTTTTTGATAAGCCATACATCGACTTGCGAGAGGTCCCCAAAAACGTACGCGCTCAAGCAGCACTTGATTTAGCAAAGGCAGCAGATTTAGAATCCATTATTTTATTAAAAAATGAAAATAAAACCCTTCCGCTTAACCCCAATAAAAAACAAAAAGTAGCACTTTTAGGTCCTTTGTTAGGCGAAGAAACAGCTGCCCATTTTAAAAAAGTAGCTCCTAATTACACCTTTACTAGTGATAAAGGTTTCCAACTAACAGATGAGAAAGGCGGTGCTCCTAAATTGAAATATACCCCTGATGAAGTTTTACAGTCTATGGTCAAAAAGGCCAAGCAAGCAGATGTTGTGGTCTTATTTCTTGGTGGTGACGAATTCACAGCTAAGGAAGCCTTTTTCAATAATGCCTTAGGAGATCGGGCAGATGTTGATCCAGTAGGAAGACAAGATGAATTGCTGGCTAAAGTCAAAGCACTCGGTAAGCCTACCATCGTGGTATTAAAGCACAGAAGGACACTGTCTATCAATGCGATGGCCAAAGAGGCAGATGCTATTCTAGATTGCTGGGATATGAGCGAATTTGGAGAGGAGGCACTTGCGGAAATTTTGTTTGGGCAAGTTGCACCTTCGGGTAAACTACCAGTTACGGTGCCTCGTACCATTGGACAGTTGCCTTTCCATTACAGTCAAAAAAGAATCAACTATAAGAAAGGCTACCTCTTCTTGGAAGAAGGTCCGCTTTATCCATTCGGTCATGGTTTGAGTTATGTTGATTTTTCCTATAAAAATTTGACTTTATCTGCTTCTGAAATGACGGATAAAGAGGAACTAACCGTCAGTGTAGAGGTAAGTAATGATGGTAATATGGAAGCCAAAGAAGTGGTGCAGTTGTACATCAAAGATTTGATTGGTTCCGTTCTCCGTCCAGATAAAGAATTGAAGGGATTTGAGAAAATTACCTTAGCACCAGGAGAAACCAAGAATGTACAGTTTACAATTACGCCTGAAATGCTCGCATTTACAGGTGTTGATATGAAACGGATTGTAGAGCCGGGTACCTTTGAAGTCATTGTTGGACCTTCTTCTGCCGATGGTTTGCACAAGCAATTTAAAGTGCTTAAAGATGATCCTGAATTAGATAAAGAAGCCATCGAAAATGCAATGGTTCGTGCCATGGAGTGGCAAGAGGCCCATCCTATTTATGCTTTAGATCCGACGGATTGGACCAATGGCGCTTATTACGTTGGTGTAACACAAGCACATAAGACCACCAAGAATCAATACTTTTTAGCGGCACTGAAGAATATGGGGCATAAAAACGATTGGGAAACTTGTTACCGGGAATATCATGCAGATGATATTACCATCTCTTATTCCTACCTATATTTAGACGAACTTCGCAAGAATATTGTGGATCTAAAACCTACTAAAACTTTTATAGACCAACACCTTTTTGAGTCCAACCGCTGGAAGGATGGATCCGATAAATCAGGGCATAAAAATATTTTGTGGTGGTGGTGTGATGCCTTATTTATGGCCCCTCCAGTTATTACCGTTTACGCTAAACAAACAGGAGAACAGAAATACTTAGATGCCATGCACAAGTATTACATGGAAACTTACAACCTACTTTTTGATCAGGAAGAACAGCTGTTTGCTAGAGACATGATATACCAATGGACAGGCTCACCAAAGGATCTAAAAGAGCCTAATGGTAAAAAAATATTCTGGTCCAGAGGTAATGGTTGGGTAATTGGAGGCCTGGCATTAATCCTAGAAGACATGCCTAAAGATTACGAGCATCGTGCTTTCTACGAAGATCTATTCAAAACCATGGCTAAGCGTATCAAAGGCTTGCAACCAGCAGACGGACTATGGAGAGTGAGTCTCTTAAATCCAGAAGGTTTTGAACACGGAGAAGTAAGTGGAAGTGGGTTTTTTACCTACGCAATGGCTTGGGGCGTCAACAATGGTTTGTTGGATAAAGAAGAATATATGCCTACCATCAGAAAGGCTTGGGACGGATTGAAAGCTTGTCAGCAGGCATCTGGAAAGGTCGGTTGGGTACAAAATATTGGTGCTAGCCCGGAGCCTGCAAGCAAAGACAGCTGGCAAAACTATGGGACAGGGTCATTTATTTTAGCAGGTAGTGAAATATTGAAATTGAAATAAGAATTACCATGTTTAAACAAACCCTTCCAGGTTTAGGAAAAATGCTATTTTTTGGTGGCCTTTTAATTGCTACTTCCTGTACTAATAGTACCGAGATCCCGGAGAAACTCAATGTTTTAATGATTGCGGTAGATGACCTGCGGCCAGAATTGGGAGCCTACGGCAATCAATTAATCCAAACACCAAATATAGATCGCCTGGCAAGTGAAGGGGTCTTGTTTAAAAATGCCTATTGTAATATACCTGTATGTGGTGCTTCCAGGGCTAGTCTACTTACTAGTACTCGCCCTACTAAGCATCGTTACCTCAGATATAATGAACGGGCTGACCAAAAATATCCTAGCGCAATCCCCATTTCCCAGCATTTTAAAGACAATGGATACCGGACTATTTCAAATGGAAAAATATTCCACGTCCAGGAAGACCATGCACAAAGCTGGGATGAGAATTGGCGCCTCCAACAAGATGATACCGGATTTCGCAATTATTTGCGCCCTGAAAATAAGGCTTTGGAAACATCCGATAGTCAATCTGGTCCGGCTTTTGAGGCTATTGAAGTACCAGATTCGGCTTATTACGACGGTAAACTCGCTTTAAAAGCCATCCAGGATATCAAAGCATTAAAAACCAGTAAGGAGCCTTTTTTTCTAAGTGTTGGTTTTGTTAAACCTCATTTACCATTTAATGCGCCCCAAAAATATTGGGATTTGTACGATCGAGCTGACTTTAGTCCCACGGAAAAAGACAATTGGCCCGCTAATGCACCCAAACAGGCTTTTCATAGATTTGGGGAGTTGCGCAACTATTCTGGTATCCCTAAACAGGGCCCGATTGATGATAGTCTTTCGATCACGCTTCAGCATGGTTACTATGCAGCGACCAGTTATGTAGATCATTTAGTTGGGATGGTATTGAAGGCTCTAGAAGCATCTGGTTTGAGAGAAAATACCGTAGTCATTCTATGGGGAGACCACGGTTGGAACCTTGGAGAGCACGGCCTTTGGTGTAAGCATTGCAACTTTAATACCTCTTTACAGGCTCCACTGATTATTTCTGCACCCAATTTTCAAAAGAAAAAAACGGCCGAAACCTTAGTTGAGTTTGTGGATATTTATCCTACGCTTGCTTCTTTGTGTGGATTATCTATTCCCAATACCGTTGAAGGAAAAAGTTTACTACCGATTTTAGAAGACCCTACGGCCCATCACAAAGATTTTATCATCAGTCAATTCCAAAAAGGATTGACAATCAAAACGGAGCGTTATGCTTACACCGAATGGCGTGGACCTGAAGATAATCTACTGTCAAATATGCTATTTGATCATGAAAATGACCCAGAGGAGCGGGATAATTTAGCAGATAATGCTGAATATGCAAGTCTGGTGGATTCCCTTAGTAGCTTGATGATTGCCAACCGTGGTGATGCGTATTTTGTAGATACTTCCCTTGAGGATTAAATTTTTCGGTAAAACAAGTTTATTATTGAGTTACATTAATCATAGTACCTTATGAAGAACTACTTTTTATGCTTCCTCCTACTTTTAATTGGATTAAGCAGTTGCCAAACGAACTCTAAAATGTTTTTGTTTGTAGGGTCCTATACCGATGGAGAAAAAAAAGAAGGCATTTATGTTTATGAATTTGACCTCGCTAATGGTGAGTTAAAAGAAGTGGAAAGAGAAGGAAATCTAATCAATCCTTCTTTTTTAGCTATTTCTGATAATGGAAAGTATCTCTATGCTTGTACAGAAACCAGGTTGCAAACGCCCGGATCTGTGTCTGCCTTCCAAATTGATACCCTTACGGGGAAAATTACTTTTCTCAACAAACAATCTGCCGGAGGAAGAAATCCCGTGCACCTAGCTGTAGACAAAAACAATCAATATGTTGTCAACTCCAGCTATACGGATGCAGGCGTCAGTATCTTTAAAACGGATGCAGATGGAAGACTAAATCCTTATTCAAAATTGTTGGAGTTTGGAGAGGGAAGTAACATCGTTGAAGGACGACAAGAAGAGTCGCATGTTCATTCCGCACATTTCAGTCCTGATGATGAATACTTATTTGCTCCAGACTTGGGCGCAGACAAAATTCGTGCTTTTACTTTTGATGAATCTGATCAGTTGATTCAAGTAGAAAATTTAGATGTCAACACGCAAGCAGGGAGTGGCCCCAGACATTTTACCTTTCACCCTAATCATAAATTTGCGTATTCTATTGAAGAAATAAGTGGTCAAGTTGTTGCTTATCGTTACTTGAATGGTCAATTGGAATTGATTGACTCCTATTTTGCCTATAGCAAAGAACACGAGGTTTATTCCTCAGCTGATATTCACATTTCTCCAGATGGGAAATTCCTCTACGCTTCTAATCGACTAACTGAAGAAAATACGATTGCTATTTTTAAGGTAGATGAAAATACGGGACAACTGGTTTTAGTAGGACATCAATCTACCTTCGGTGATCATCCTAGAAATTTTGTAATTGATCCTACCGGAGCATTCCTATTGGTCGCGAATATGAATTCAGGAAATATCGTAGTATTCAAGCGAGATCAAAAATCTGGTCTTTTAACCAAAACAGCTTCTGAAATACAATTAGAAAAACCCTCTAGTTTGCAAATGCGGCAGTATGGTAAATAGCTAACCTTAATCTTGGTATCTGCTAACTAACTATTTAGAAACAGGATTTTCTGAATTATAGGATTCTGCCTGCTAACCGCCGGAAGGCAGGTTTCAGAATTCACTAAGACAGAGATATCGTTATAAATATTAGACTTGTTTGTTATCCAAAATCCGTTAAGAATGGAACGTATCTAAGCTTTATAAATATAACTCTGCCAATTCATAAATTCTGTAAACCTGTCTGCCTCAGGCATGATTCTGATTTAGCTAGTTAAGCGTAGGCTGTGCTTTAAGGTCGTCAACTTAAGATTACACCTGCGTATTAGGTGTTGCAACAAATGTAAGGCTGCGATTAAAAACCAATAACAAACAATTGCGATTAATTCCCTACGCTCACCCTGCCCTAAAGGGGATCT
>CAXIDD010000389.1:0-5550 GCA_964021975.1 uncultured Saprospirales bacterium
TCAGGTACTGGTTTTGTAACGGAATTTAACTTCTTGTCTAACTTTGGACGGGCTACTTTCTTGTTCAACGACCGTTATGTACTTAAAGCAAGTCTTCGCCGCGATGGTTCTTCTCGCTTTGGTAGTAACAACCGCTTTGGTACCTTCCCCGCTGTATCAGCAGGGTGGATTATCTCTGAAGAGAATTTCCTAAAAGGTAATTCAACCTTATCTTTCTTAAAGGCACGGGTTAGTTATGGTCGGTTAGGTAATTCTGAGATTGGCAACTTCCCTTCTCGTTTCTTATTTGGTGGGGTATCTTACAACCAGCGTCCTGGATTAGCTCCAACTCAGCCGGGTAACAATGACTTGACTTGGGAAAAATCTGATCAGTTAGATATTGGTATCGAATATGGCTTTTTTGACAACCGTATTTCTGGTGAGATCGATTTTTACAACAAACAAACCGATGGTCTTTTGTTCAGCGTACCACTTCCAGGTAGTGCAGGAGCTACTTCCATTAACCAAAATATTGGTCTTTTGGAAAGCCAAGGGGTCGAGTTTGTTTTGAATACTCAGAACCTTAAAAACGGCGCCTTAAAGTGGAATACCAGCTTTAATATTGCCTTTAACGAAAACGAAATTATAAGTCTACCTAACGACGATGCCGACATTATTGCTGGTCGTAACATCAATCGTACGGGAGAATCTATCAATTCTTTCTACTTGCCGGAGTTTGCAGGAGTAGATCCAGATAATGGAGATGCGCTGTACTACCTAAATACCGAAGGAAGTGAGCGTCAAACAACGAATAGCATCGGAGAAGCACAGCGCATCGTCGCTGGACAGCCAAATCCAGAATGGATTGCTGGTTTGACCAATAGCTTCATGTACAAAGGTTTTGAATTGGACTTTACCTTCGTAGGAGAGTGGGGCGCTAGTATCTACAACAGTGGTGGTCGCTTCCAATCTGCTAATGGTAACTTCGAAGATAACCAAACTACAGATCAGTTGAACAGATGGCAACAACCTGGGGACATTACCAATGTACCTCAAGCGCGTCTATTTGGTTTTAACGGATATGGACACTCTACTCGTTGGTTGGAAAGTGCAAGCTTTATTCGCTTGAGAAACTTGAGTCTGGGCTATAACCTTCCAGAGTCTGTTATCAGTAAAGCTGGTATTTCAAGAATGAAAGTTTATGTAACAGGTACCAACTTATTGACCTTTACAGATTACTTGGGCTATGATCCAGAAGCTAGAAGTGATAGTGGTGGTGGTGCTGGTTTCGGCAATGGCCAAGCATTCTATTCAGCTCCTTTAGCAAAAACATTGGCTTTTGGAATTAATCTGAACTTCTAAAATTAATAAAATGAAGTGAAGTGGTTTTATGGATTTTAATTTCATGTAATACTTCATTTTCAAATCATTAATTAAATTTTAAACAAATGAAATATCAATATATAATACTATTTATACTTGCGGCATTTGCCTTTGCTTGTGAAGATCAATTAGAAATTGATCCGCAACAATCAATTGCTGGCGAATTAGCCGTATCCACTGAAGATAATATTCAAAACATTCTAATTGGTATCTACGATGAGGCCGGTCAAGATGATTCTCATGGCGGAAGCCTTCAAGTCATCAGTGATTTATTGGGGAATGTAGATCAAGTTACCTGGGGTGGTACCTTCTTGGCTCCAGCTGAGATTGCTAATAAAACCATCCTTCCTGACAATGGTTTCGTGGGTGGTTTTTGGAATAATGCCTATGAGGTCATTAATCAAGCGAATATTGTCCTAGATAATATCGACATTGTAACTAGCGATGCGGACAAGAAAAACCGTATCGAAGGAGAAGCTCGTTTTTTAAGAGCATTGAACTATTACGAGTTAATCAAACATTTTGGTTCCGGTACTACTGGTGTACCTTTACGTACTACTGGTATTTTGGATTATGCGGTAGATTTATCTATAGCAAGAGCTAGTACTTCAGAAGTCTATAGCTTGATCGTTTCTGATCTACAATCAGCTTACAACTTATTGCCAGAGACAAATAGTTTCTTTGCTGATAAATACGCAGCTCAAGCTTTATTAGCACGGGTTTACTTGTACCAAGGGAACTTTAGTGGCGCTCGAGATGCTGCTGATGATGTATTGACCAACAGTGGGCATAGTTTAGCTTCTAGCTTTGCTGGTGCTTTCAATAACGACTCGGATGGTCCTGAAGATATCTTTAGCTTTCAGGTCACTTCACAAACAGGTACCAACTCCTTGATTACTTACTATGCTTCTGAAGGCAATGGTGGTCGTGGTGGAGATATCACTGTGAATGACGAATACCTTGCCTTGTTTGATGATGCAGCTAACGATGAAAGAGCTGGCTTTTTCTACATTAGCCCCGATAATGGAGGTCGATTGACGGCCAAGTACACCAATCAGTTTGCCAACGTGCCTATCCTTAGGATTGCAGAAATGCACTTGATTCGCATTGAAGCTAACTTTGAAGAAGGAAGTAGTGTTGGTCTAGATCCATTGACAGAAATCAATGCTTTGAGAGCTCGTTCTGGTGCTGCTCCCTTAACTAGTATCGATAAAGCAACCATCCTTCTAGAACGTCAACGAGAATTGGCCTTCGAAGGGTTCTTTATCCACGATCTAAAAAGAACGCAGTCTGCTGTTGGTAATCTTTCCTGGGATGCTCCTAGTTTGGTCTTGCCGATTCCACAGGCTGAAATGGATACCAATGCCTCTATGACACAAAATTCTGGTTATTAATCAGAAGGAAGTTTTTTATGGCTTACAGCTTTAGATAAGGAAAGCGACTGCATCGGTCAAACGAATGTAGTCGCTTTTTCTGTTTAAAATACTGATAGCCGAAGTCTTCAGCTATCGGAGTTTCATCAACAAGATTCCCAAAATAATAAATGGTATACTCAGCCACTGTCCCATATTCAACAGCATACCCTCTTCAAATTGGACTTGATTAATTTTTGAAAATTCAATAATAAAGCGTGCCGTAAAAAGTAGTGTGAGCATTAGTCCTGTGATAAAACCGCTAGGATATTGCTTTTTAGATTGGTATACCTTGGTCAACAGGAGAAAGATAAAAACATAAGCCCCAGCTTCATAGAGCTGGGCTGGATGTCTCGGTAATTGATCAACTCGCTCAAAAATGACGCCAAACCGTCCACCGGTAGGCTCTCCTAGAATTTCAGAATTCATAAAATTTCCTAATCGAATACAGGCTGCTGTAATTGGAGTAGCTAGCGCAATTTTGTCTAACAAGTACCACAACTTTACTTTGTAGTTCCTACAGTACCACAAAATGGCTATCAGGACACCGATGGCACCACCATGACTAGCCAGACCCAAGTAGCCGGTAAATTGATAACTACCTTCTATTTTTTGAATAGGCAACAACATTTCAATTGGGTTTTGGAGGTAATAAGCGGGCTCGTAAAACAGGCAATGCCCCAGCCTTGCTCCTATGATGATCCCAAGTACAATGTAGGTCGCCAAGGTGTCTAAGGACTCCGTTGACATGCCCTCTTTTTGATAGGCCCTGCGTACGATGATATAGCCCAGAGCTACACCAGTTGCAAAAAGTAAGCTGTAATATTTCACCGGGAAGTCACCCAGGTGCATGATGACAGGATCGAGGTTCCATCGAATGGGCTCCATTTGTATAGTTTTATTGTGAAAATTAGAACTGATTGCAGCTATTGATTAGCCACTTTGACAGCATAAAACGATTAGTAAAAGCAAGGCGATATTGATGTATAGTATAGGTTGCTTGGTAGATGCTACACTAGAAGATACTTGAATGATTTCTAGTATTTCATCTGCGCTTAATGGTGATAAATCACTTTGCTGCTTGTAATACCTCCAAGTATTTTTTAATCTATTTAGTGGCATGATTAAGCTTTTGATATTGGTTTTTTAATTTGGCCTTGATTCGATTGAGCCGGGTGCTCACATTGCTGGTGCTAATCTCTAACATCGTTGCTATTTCTTTGTTTTTATAACCTTCAAGGTATAAAATCACCAAAGCCTTATCCGCTGCTTGGAGGGAGTCGATAATGGATTTTAGCAATTGTACGTCGTCATCTACTCCGAGTGGTAGCTTTGCTTCAGATTCAGAGACCTCTTCTAAGTTAGAGGTCGTAATCCGACGTTTTTGCTTCCGGAGTTTGGCCAAAATGGTATTCAGACCGACTTTGTAAATCCAGGTCCCCACACTCGATTGACCTCGGAATTGAGGAAAGGACTTCCAGAGCTGCAAGACAATATCCTGGCGCGTATCTTTTTGATCTTCCAGGTTGGTATGGTACAAGTAGCAAAGGTTGTTAATAATCCCTTGGTGCTGTTCCACGGTTTTTACAAATTCCATTTGCTGATTCGCACTCATTTTATCTTTTTATTGAATAAGCTTATTGTTTCCTTTTTAGCTATACAAGCGTACTTATATATTCATTAGTATCCAGAAAAGGAAAAATGTCACAAGAAGATGAGAAAAATTAGGATGATACAAATATTAGGCATTTAAAGTTAACAGTTAATCAAGTTTTTAAAGGAGTAGTAATTTAGAGAGATTTGGAATGTCAATTGTTCATATCCCTAATTCATTTGAATAAGTATTGGCTTACTTATAGCAATTTTCAAAGATTTATCCTTTGCATACTTTTGATATGTAGTTCGCACATTAGGTTTTATTAAAAAATCATTACATTAGCTATAGATATTTGCTTTCTCAAGCCTAATTTTTTTATTGATAAGCAATGGATTTTAATCACAATATTATTTCTTTTAATCCACTTGATGAAGTTGATTGGGATGATGTAATTTACACTTTAGAAGAACAAAAGTGTATGCTTTTTCTAGGTAGTAGTATTTTTCAGGCTCCTGGCGGAGGTGATATTGAAAAAGCACTTTCTAAATGGCTGGATATTGATAATCCTGAGCACCCTTATATACAGATTTATAACCATGATGGTTTCTATCTTTTCCGGAAGAATAGATTTCGCCGAAGGGTTGTCCATGAAATGAAGAAGTTTTATAGTCAACCTTTTCCTGAAACAGAAGCTATATTTGAGAAAATTGCGAGGATTCCATTCTCCATGATTTTTACTCTAACTCCAGATAATATTCTACCAAGAACCTTTGATGTGTTAGGACTGGAATATCAACCAGATTTCTATTTTAGAAATAGGAAAGCAAGTGATCAGTATGAGCCGCCTAGGAGTGAAAAACCACTCATTTATAATCTTTTAGGTAATATCGAAGAACCTGAAAGCATCATTCTAACACATAGCGATTTTTTTGATTTTCTCCAGTCTGTTTTCATGGAAAATAGTATGCATCAAAATTTGAGGGATGATCTAGAGTCTATGGACAGATATATTTTTCTAGGCTTACCTTATGAAAAATGGTATTTCCAACTTTTACTGAGAGTGTTGTCTTTGCATAGTGAAAAATTAAGTGAGATTGAGCGATTAGCACTTAAAGAGTTTGAAAATCCTAGCCTGCATAAAATTTATACTAAAGAATTTAAAATTGAATTTTTTCCTGC
>CAXIDD010000390.1:0-5538 GCA_964021975.1 uncultured Saprospirales bacterium
GACTGCACTTCCCACCTCAGAAGTTGCAGAACGAAAGATGCCGCCGCCGTGTGCCACCTCAAAAGGTGTATCTAAGTACTGACTCACTTTAGCGAAAAGAACTTTTCCGTCCATGTTCAAACCATCAACGTGGTAGACTTTCCCCGGTGCAAACTTTTCAATTAGGTAATTATCTCTTTCATCTCCAAGACTATGTACGACCGACCATAACTCCTCCTTACTCTGCAATTTCTTAATGCCAGTAGCAGAAGCTTCCATACGCGGTTTGATTAACCACGGGGGCGCTACACGATCTGCATAAGCATTGATATCACCATCATGGAATAAAGCGGTAAATTCCGGTACATTGACCCCTTCCTCTTTAGCTTTTGCGCGCATCGCTAATTTGTCGCGAAAATAATGTGCCGTAGTCCGACCCATGCCTGGCATTCTAAAATGCTCCCGTAGCAGGGCTACTTTTTCAACATCAAAATCATCCAGAGCAACAAACCGATCAAAATTAATCGACCTAAATTTATAGGCAATTCCCTTGGTGACATCTTCCTGATTCCAAGTATCGATGTAATAAACATCATCAATGGCATCCCAGGGCCAATCTTCGTGTTCTAAAGACTTTTTGGTTAACAAATAGACTTTATTTCCTTCTGCTTTACAACTTTTTAAAAAGTCCATCCCCTTATAAAAAGTGGAGATACAAAGGAAGTTTAAGGATTGCTCAGACATAGGTACTTAGATTAAAGATTGGATAAAGTTCGAGATTAATTGGATGCCATAACCAGAGGCACTTTTCATTTTGGCGTATTTCGAATCGCCGAAGGCAACGCCTGCAATATCGAGATGCATCCAGTTAGGATGCTCAGCGGTGAAAGCTTCTAAAAACTTAGCAGCTGTGATGGCACCTGCAATGGGTTTACCACTAAAGTTACGAATATCCGCGATATCCGAGTGAAGGTCGCTGGCAAAATCATCGTATAGAGGCAATCGCCAAACTCTTTCGTGGACGGCCTCCCCTATTTGGGATAGCTTTGCACTCAGCTCGTTATTATTGGTAAACATACCTGCAGCGGAATAACCCAATGTTCTTACTACACTTCCTGTAAGGGTCGCTAAATTAATCAGGTATTCCGGTTGAAAAGTTTTGTTGATATAACTCAAACCATCGGCCAGTGCGAGGCGCCCTTCAGCATCCGTATCGATGATTTCGATGGTTTTCCCGGAGTGGGAATTAATGACATCTCCCGGACGGTAGCTATGTGCATCTACTGCGTTTTCTGCAGAAGCTACGACACCGACGATATTGACATTCAACTCTAAGCTGGCGGCCAATTCTACAACTCCAAGGACAACGGCAGCACCGCCCATATCACTTTTCATGTAATGCAGGTTCTGAGAGCCCTTAATGGACAGACCACCTGTATCAAAAGTAATTCCTTTGCCCACCAGGCCTAAATCTACTTTTGCTCCGGCTTTGGGCATGTATTCGGTCACGATGACCACTGGTGGATTTTCACTACCTCTGCCTACAGCTAGTACAGCATCAAAGTTTTGTTTTTGTAGGTCTTCTTTATGAAGGACGGTACACTTATAATTGGCTAATTGAGCGGAATCCTTAGCCCACTGTCCTAAAAATTCAGGTGTTTTGTGATTGGCTGGTGCATCGATCAGTGCTTTGATTTTGTTGATGGTTGCGCCGGTGAGTTGACCTTCATTTAATACCGCTGACAAATCTTCGGATGCAGCGAAAGCAATATTTAACGCTGACGGCTCTACTTTCTTTGATTTAAATTGTCCAATCTCATAGCTGGCCATTTCCAAGCCTAGGGCTGCTTTTTTAACAGCTTCTAAACTCAATTGGTCTGCTTGTACTTGCATCTTCGCGGACCAGTATTTTTTAGTTTCGAAGCAAAGTTGATGAAAAGCTTTCTCTACTTTAGCTGCATCTTTTGCCTCTCCGAGACCTAATAAATAGATGCGGTTTCCAGCTGCTCCATAGAGTAATTGATAGCTGGCAAAGGAGCCATCAAAGTCCGGTTGGATGCCTTTGGTATATTCTTTTAGGTGTTCTAATTTCCCTTTGTAACAAGGTAAAATCAGATCCTGATCTAGATTAATTTCTTTTATTTGATTAAAAATCATATTCTTTTTATTTGGTAATTTGCAGGTCTGGTGCTTTATTTTTCAGGTCCCTAATTCATTCGTTTTCAAGTCTAAGGGTCACAAAAAATGAACATTCACTTTTCGTCATCCCTTATTAAAAAAAAGCCAAGTTATGGCTTTTGGAAATTCTTCAGCCCAATACCTTTCGGCGTGACTCGCCCATTCATTAACTGAAAAATGGAAATCAATTTGATGCCCGCGGACCATTTTATCTTTAATAATGGCATCTAATTTCTGGGCGTTGGGTAGGTGTTCTTTACTTTCCTGCCCACCTGCATAAAGGTAAATTTTAGAGCGTTGCAATGGTTCAAAAGATTTGGTTTGTTCAAAAATCTTTTTGGATATCCATAAACTGGGCGAAAAGATCATCATTTTTCCAAATACGCCTGGATTCATCAGACCAGCATAAAAACTAATGAGTGCTCCCATGGAACTGCCACCGATTCCGGTATTCTCAAAATTGGTGAGCGTACGGTATTTATTATTCACATAAGGAATCAACTTTTCAATCATAAATTTGATATAGAAAGTCCCTTTTCCTTGTCCAAACCGAGGATGGTAATAAGGTAAATACTCTGAAATACGCTCTTGCTCTCCATGATCAATTGCGATGATGATAATATCTTTGATGCCTTCCTCTGCTAATTTAGCCATGGATTTATCGATGGCCCAGTCTCCATAAGGTGCCATGGGATTGAACAGATTTTGTCCATCCTGTAGGTATAAAACTGGATAATGCCGGTCGCTTTGATGATAATCAAAAGGCAGTAAAGCTGAGATTTTGCGCGTAGCGTTCAGCTGTGGTATTTCGTAGGCTTCTTCTATAACTTCAATAATGGGTTTGTAATCCGTCCCCGTCATAAAACTAATTTTGTGCGAAATTACGGTTTAATATAGTTATCAGTCATTATTCTGAGAAATAATTAGAAGCCAATATTTTTTATATTGAAGCTGTTTAATTATCAATAGATTATAAAGCTATGACCATACGACCACTTTTTACAATCCTTTTTGTACTTAGCACTTGTTTCACCAGTTTTGCTCAATCTCCCACCGCCGTACTCATCGAAACGGAAAGCTTCGTAGATAAGGGCGGCTGGTTTATAGACCAGCAATCGATGGATGTGATGGGCTCTCCTTATCTGATTGCGCACGGTATGGGTACTCCGGTAAAAGATGCCAAAACAGAAGTCAATTTCCCTGAAAAGGGCAATTATAAAGTCTTTGTCAGAACCAGGAATTGGACAGCTGCCTGGACAGATCAGGATGCCGCCGGTAAATTTGAAGTATTAATCAATGGTGAAGCACTGCCAAAAAAATTTGGGATCCAAGATCAAAACTGGGCTTGGATAGAAGCAGGGAAAATTAAGATAAAGAACACTAAAGTAAGCATCACCTTGCATGACCTTACCGGATTTAATGGCCGTTGCGATGCTATTTATTTCACCAAAGACAAATCGGATATTCCGTCTAATGACTTGGATCAACTAGATAAGCTTAGAGCGGATTTACTAGGACTGGATCAAAATCCTAAAGAAATGGAGTTTGATTTTGTCGTCATTGGTGGCGGCATGGCTGGAACTTGTGCAGCGATCTCCGCAGCTCGGAATGGCGTCAAGGTAGCCTTAATCCAAAATCGACCGGTTTTGGGCGGTAACAACAGCTCCGAGGTCCGGGTACACCTAGGCGCCCGCATCAATTTGGAACCTTATCCAGCCTTAGGAAACCTGGTGAATGAAATCGGTCCCGATCAAGGGGGCAATGCCAGACCCAAAGATTATTACGAAGATGACAAAAAACTAAAAGCTGTTTTAAAGGAAGCTAATATTTCTCTCTTTCTTAACCATCATGCTAATGCAGTAGAAATGGATGATAATAAAATCAAAACGGTCTACGCTGAAAACTTAGAAACGGGAGAAAAACTAGCTTTTACTGCCCCTTTATTTGCAGATTGTACCGGAGATGGTACGATTGGATATTTAGCAGGTGCGGAATACATGACCGGAAGAGAAAGCAAAGCAAAATTTAATGAGCCCACCGCTCCTGAGCAAGCAGATAATCTCACCATGGGTATCCGATCGCTTTCCCCGACATACAATGGGCACTGTCCTGGGATGATGAAAAAGCCTTTGCAATTACAAGGGGCGACTGGGACTGGGAGACCGGTATGGGCAAAGACATGGTTCGGGAGACGGAATTTATTAGAGATTATGGTTTGTTAGTTGTTTATTCTAATTGGTCTTATCTAAAAAATCATTATTCCAAAAAAGAAGACTTTACCCTGGCGAAATTAAAATGGGTAGCCTACATTGGAGGCAAAAGAGAATCCAGACGTTTGGTGGGCGACTATATTCTCACCGAAAATGACCTCACTCAACAGAATTTCTTACCCGATGGAACAGCACCAACTTCCTGGACTATTGACTTGCATTACCCAGACAAAAAAAATAAAGAACAATTTGACGGAGAAGCCTTTCGGTCGATTGCCAAGCACATCAAAATTTATCCCTACCCCATTCCTTTCCGCTGCCTATATTCAAAAAATATTGACAACTTAATGATGGCTGGACGAGACATCAGTGTCTCCCACGTTGCTTTAGGTACAACACGTCTGATGCGTACTTGCGGGATGATGGGCGAGGTACTAGGGATGGCAGCTTCGATTTGTAAAAAACAAAATGCGACGCCCCGCGAGCTCTATCAAAACAACTTCGCAGACCTTGAAAACCTAATGATCAAAGGCGTTGGAAATCCAAATCTACCCAATAAGCAAACCTATAATTTGGGAGGTACTTTAATGGAAAATAAACATAAATAATGCAACAGGCCCTTCATTATATTGGAACCTTATTGATTTGTGCTACCCTCCTTGGGCTGGCTAGCACCGCTTCGTATACATCTGATCCAGAGGCCTACCTTGAAATAGAAGCCCTATATACAAACAAAGGATTACTACAAGGTTACCAGGCATACGTTAAAACTCCAGTCTGTGAAACGGATAATTGCTACATCGTCGAAATCAATTTCACCTGGGATCTAATTGGTCGCTTTCAAAGATACGATACCATTGTGGGTGCAGGACTCACTAAATTAGACCACATTCCTTTTACGGAAGGGGATTACCAAAAACTAGATCAATTGCTTAAAGATTCAAAATCTCCCCTGGCCAATTACAAAAAAGAAGAATTGGTCCGCGATACCCGAAGTTCTACCATTGATGGTTTTACGGGCGCGACCGTCCTGGAAGTGAAGGAAAGTGTCATTAGTGGTGGGGTTTATTCCTGCTATACTCTATGGCACCTTGCGCACGGCCCAGTTGTAGATAGTCTCCAACGGAGAACTTACCTTCAATTAGATACAGCGCTGGTAGAAAAGATCGTC
>CAXIDD010000391.1:0-5509 GCA_964021975.1 uncultured Saprospirales bacterium
GCATTCAAGGCATTAACATCTTCTGCTCCAAGGAAATCTGCCGCTGGTAAAAAAGAAGGGCCATCTCTTAGGATTGGGTTTGCTTCTAGTTCCGCTAGTTTTTCATCATTGATTCTAAAGACAGAGACAGCTGATGGGTTATCTTCCATTCGTTGTTGATAACGTCCGGCTAGACGAAATCCCAGAACCGAGCGACCTTCCTTATTACGTAGAAGAGGTCCACTGAGGTTAAACCCTAACAAATTCCAATTGTAAGGGTCCGTTAATTGGGAAGATTCTATATCAATCCCACCTGTGAATTTATTAGAAGGTCCTTTGGTTGTAATGGAAATAATTCCTCCGGTGACATCACCGTACTGAGCTTCCATACCTCCAGTAATTACTTGCAACTGGTCGATTTCTGTTTCTGGTACTAAGGAACCGACTACACGTATTCCATCTACAATATAGTTGGTTGCATTCGAACGAGAGCCCCGTACCGTAATGGCACTACCTTCGTCTGCAGAGGATAGTCCTGCCGAGATAGAAGCTAGGGCATTAATATTCCTGGTTGGTAGGTTCCGAATGGTTTCCCCTGTAATCACCGAGCCGGAAGTTGTATTATCTTGCTCAATCAAAGGCACCTTATATTCTACCACTTCCACCGCGTCAATCAAAACCCCACCATCTGTACCGATTTCGATATTAGCAGTGGTTACCTTTCCAGCTAACACCTGAACACCCGCCACTCTTTTAGTATTGTAACCGGTATAACTGGCCTCCACGTCATAGGTTCCAGGGTCGATGTCCGGAAAATTATAATTTCCATTCTCATCCGTCGAGGTACCAGTCACTAATACGCCTTCCTTGTAAATAACGACGTTGCCAAAGAGGATCCCCTCTCCATTGTCTTGATCTGTAACTTTCCCTTTTAAAGAAGTTTGGGCCTCGACCAGGACCGCACAAAACAAAAAGGAAAGTAGCAGGAGTAAACTTCTTTTCATAAATAGTAACGTTTTATGAGCACTTCGAAAGATCTTCGGGTGTTTATCGCAGCACTCTGGACAGAAGGGCTTTTAAACCAATAAGGTATGAAAAACCTTTTGTACAGATCAATCACTGAAATATCTATAGTAAGTAGAAGAGCACATTAATTAATAAGCTATGATGACATCTTATTCCATTATACTTTGTTGCGCACTTGCCTTAATAGCTAGGCCATTAGGCTCCGCCGCGCCTCGTCTAATGAAATAATCTGTTCGATCATAGATCATCTTTATTTTTGCGCTCCTACTTAAGTAAAAGAGCAGTATTAATCTATGTTTTCTGAGCTGCTTATTTTGTCCTACTCTATGTTGCTCAGATCCTTAGATAGCTAAGGCTATCTGCGTCCTTCGCGCCTTGATTAGTACAAAAACGCCACACTCATAAAAACATATTTAATATTGCTCCCTTACTTAGACTTTATTGTAAATAATTTTGAAGGCCCAAAAAAGGTCTTTTAAGCTTATCAAACTATTTTAGAATAAAGTTTAGTAGTTGTTTGCAATGTTAAAAAAAATAATCAAGAACCTACCTGATCCAACTAACAAAAAAGGCCTAAACATGGCCGATTTGTCTAATATTTAATTATAGGACTCAAAGTAGTTAAGAATACGTTTTTAATCCTCCAAATGCTGCTAGGTATCTAGTCAACTATCTGACATTAACCCAGATTGACCAATAATAGACTTTATTCGATTGGGTTAGTTAGCCTTAATGATGTCTATTAAACCTATTCTTAGAGCAAACAATCAAATTGCATTCTAAATTTTCTCTTTACATTTGCAGCCAAACGATCATTCAGCGTTTATTGAAAATATCCGGCCATGAGAAAGGTATATTTATGTTTATTAATGCTTTTTTGTTTGAGTAGTTGTGTAGAACTAGAAACTACTCGAGCTACACAACAACAAACCTGGGTAGAGGTGTATGGCCGCTATTTGGATTCTGATCAGCTTTATAAATTAGAGTTTACGTTTTTGCGGGGTGACACTTTTGCGATTGCAAAATCTTTTGCCTTAGATGGCAATCTGAATGTTTTGGGGCAAACACTGGAAGGTCGCAAACTATCTGAACAATTAATTCGATATCAGAAGGATTTTAAAGGAGATTTTAACGGTAAGATCACTGGGCGTATAGCCGATGAAGCTATTGCTTTTAAAAAACTTGATTTGTCTTTTAAACCTGTCCCCAATTTTCAAATCTTAGGAGATAGTTTGAATATAAACCTAGGCGGCTCCATTGTCTTTTCAGATAGTCTATACTTAGCGACGGGAGAGGAGTTGCTAATTATGGTTAATGATGAAGAAAAGCAGACTGTAAGTTTGCCTATAAAAGGCCCATTTCAAGTTAAGAAACTGACCATTCCGGTAGGCTATTTGGAGCAATTAAACAAGACTGAGCAGGGCAGCTTATATGTAATTGCTAAAAAACAGGTCACCTTAGAAGAAAAAAACCAAACCCTGACTTATTTACTCGAACATTATTCAGTAGAGCGAAAAGTCCAGTTGTTGGATTAATTTCTTACCATTATCGAGGTGGAGAATTAATGAATTGTTGAATTAAGACCATAAAATCTAAAACTCAACAATTCATCATTTCAATAACTAGCTACTTGACAATTACTTGTCCATATGTACATCCATTTGAGGGAATGGAATGCTGACGCCTTCCGCATCAAAGGCTTTCTTCACGTTTTCTTGCATAAAAAAGAAAGTATCCCAATAGTGCTCACTTTTACAGAAAGGCCTTGTATTGAGGTTGACAGAGCTATCGCCTAGAGAGCCTACTACTACTCCCTGAGCAGGATCATCAAGAATCCATTCACACTCTTTTCCTACCCGTAGGATGATTTCACGTGCTTTATCTATAGAGTCATTATAGCCAATGCCAAAGGTTAATTCTACTCCAATGATGCCTTGACCTGAAATATTGGTCATCACATTACTAGTTACTACACCATTAGGTACAATGATATTTTTGTTATCGAGTGTAACTAAAATCGTATTAAAAATTTGAATTTCCTTGACCGTACCGGTATTACCTCCGCCGATTTCAACCAAATCCCCCACTTTATAGGGTTTGAAGATCAAAATTAAAACGCCACTTGCAAAATGTCCTAAACTACCTTGTAAAGCTAAGCCAATGGCAAATGCTAATGCTGAAAAGACCGCAATAAACGAGGTGGTCTGTATGCCAAACATACCTGCAACGGCTAATAAGACCATCACTTTCAATCCAACATTAATCAAAGAAAGTAAAAAGGGCTGAACATCAGCATCCACTTTACTTCGATCAAAAGCACGTTTCGCTATTTTAGTAATATAGCCTGCTAGCCAAAGACCAATAATTAAAGCTATAATAGCCCCAATCACTTTCATCCCATAAGTGGCCAAAAATTCTGAAATTTGTACCTGAATTGCATCTAAATCAAACATAGAATTGATAAGTTTTGTTAATCGAATACCTTCTAGACGCATAAAAGTAAAAAAAGATACTACTATCCATTCTATTTTTTTATATACTTCTAGGGAAGTGGTTGAAGAATTAAACTAGAGTTAACTCAGAAACGAGCGATTTATGGCCAAGTGGATTAGCAAAACGGATGGATTAAAAAAACTGCAACGTTACTGTGCATACCAGGATCGTTGTCATCAGGAAGTTCGAAAAAAACTACTAGACATCGGAATTTATGGTGATGATTTAGAGGATATAATCGTAGACTTAATTGAAGACAATTTCTTGAATGAGGAGCGTTTTGCCCGTTCTTACGCACGTGGTAAATTCCGAATGAAGAAATGGGGCCGTAGTCGCATCAAACGAGAGTTGAAGCAAAGGAGCGTTTCCGACTATTGTATTCGAAAAGGGATGGAAGAAATTGAAGAAGCAGTTTATATGCAAACCTTGGAAGAACTTATTTTTAAAAAACTAGCCCAAGTAAAAGAAACCGAGCCCTACCAACAACGCAGGAAAATAGCAGATCATCTCATTAGGCGGGGTTATGAAGTACCCTTGGTTTGGGATCAAGTCATAAAACTAGTCCCAGATAAGCCTAAAGGATAAGGAAAAAACAAAACCTATTTCTTCTGAATGCTTAAGGCCAATTCCAAAACTCCCTTGAGGGTATCTGTCCGAGTATATTGATTAAACCGAAGTGCATAGGGTCCTATTTCATTAAACCGGGCATTGGTTTGTAGTGGAATACGAATCTTACATTTTTCATTGGCACATTTACCTTCCCACAAACCTAATTCATTAGCTAATTCTAGTGATACCACATCTTCTTGAGGAGGAGTTTGGGGATGCTCCGTAATCACTTTGACGTATAGATTCTGAAAAGGATAATCTGTACTGTGTTTGACATCCAAATAAAAGTCATACCGTGCTAGGGTATCCTGAATGTCAAAATCAAAAGAAAGTGGTACATCATAAGTCCAAATACCATTAAGAGGTGCTTCACTGGATTGATAGAAAGTCCCTTTGGTACAAGAGGATACCACGATTAATAGTACAAGCGACCGTAAAAAAAAATTAAGCATAGGGTAAATTTATAAGACGTGGAAAACTGTTGTTTTCCACGTCTTATTTTATTTTTAAATATAGCAGTTGCTTAAATCGGAGCAAAGGCTTACTTAAAATAATCTTTCATTTTTTCGTAGAACGTCTTCTCTGATTTCCCAGGTTGCGGGTCGAAGTTGGGCATCTCTTTTAATTGATGCAGCAATTGTTTCTCATCTTCGTTCAGCTTTTTGGGTGTCCAAACATTGACGTGAATCAACTGGTCTCCTTTCCCATAACTTTGGATGCCAGGCAAGCCTTTATCTTTCAAACGGAATATTTTGCCAGATTGTGTTCCTGCGGGTACTTTTATTTTCACTTTCCCTCCTAATGTAGGCACTTCTTTGGAGGTACCTAGAGCAGCATCCGCAAAATTTAGGTATAATTCAAAGATGACGTTCTGACCATCTCTTTGTAAAAACTCATGCGGTTTTTCTTCAATATTGATGATCAAGTCTCCCGAAGGTCCACCTTTAAGCCCCGCATTCCCTTTCCCTCTAACAGAGAGCTGCATGCCTTCTTCTACACCTGCTGGAATTTCTAATTCCAAGGTATCTTCTCCATAAACGCGGCCATCTCCTTTACAGTTCTTACAGTTGGCCGTTACTACTTGACCTGCCCCATTACAAGTTGGACAAGCAGAAGTAGTTTGCATTTGCCCCAAGAAAGTACTGCGTACCTGACGTACATATCCGGAACCACTACAAGTACCACAGGTTTTAACCGAGCTACTGTCTTTAGCACCAGAGCCATTACAGACTTTACAGTTTACTTGTTTTTTTACTTTGATTTTTTTGGAAACTCCAGTTGCTATTTCTTCTAGAGTTAGTCCTACTTTGATGCGTAGGTTGGCTCCTTTTTGACCACGACTTTCTGGCCGTCCACCACCTGCGCGTCCACCACCGAATATGCTTCCAAAAGGAGAATCGAC
>CAXIDD010000392.1:0-5509 GCA_964021975.1 uncultured Saprospirales bacterium
GGTTTCTTCCCCGGCAAAAAGTAGGATTAATCCTTTTTGATTGTTACCAGATAGCTCATCTGGAGAAAAATCATTTTCAGGCACTTTAATTATTTCGAAGTCAAAGAAGGATTTTTTCAAATTATTATTTGGTTTTTTACCGTTTTTTTAAAATGTATTGAACTGTAAAATTATGTATTTTTGTAAGGTGAAATTAGAGAGAAAGTGAAGATTTAAAACCTTTTTGTAAAGTGTTGGTCTGATTCACGCCTTTACCAAAAATAAAAGTAACCAAATTAGTAATGTTAAAAAAATAAGTCCAAATTTTTACGGTCTTAAATACAGAACTTATTATTTTGACAGGACTAAAAAAAATCCAATTATGAGTTTGAACATTTCTATACAAAAGACGAACCAGTCCCGCTTAGGAGATTTGGATTTTGACAACATCCCATTCGGTCAGGTCTTTTCTGATCATATGTTTATTGCCGATTATGAAGATGGAGCCTGGAAGGATGCCCGTATTGTCCCTTTCGGGGAGTTTAGTATCCATCCTGCGGCAATGGTTTTTCACTACGGTCAAGCCATTTTTGAAGGGATGAAAGCTTCCAAAAACAAGGATGGTCAAGCATTATTGCTTCGTCCAGAACAACATGCTAAAAGGATCAATGCCTCTGCGCACCGGATGAGTATGCCTGCTTTTCCGGAAGACTTATTTGTTGAGGCTTTGCACCAATTAGTAGGTTTAGATGCAGCTTGGATTCCACCAAAAACGGGAAGTGCCCTTTATTTGCGTCCTTTCATGATTGCCACCGACCCGTATGTTGGCGTTCGGCCATCACACACCTATCGCTTCATGGTGATTACTTGTCCTGTTGGCCCTTATTACGCAAAACCTGTGAAGTTATTGGCTGAAACTACTTATGTACGTGCTGTGAAAGGAGGTACCGGTGAAGCAAAAGCTGCTGGAAACTATGCCGCAGCGCTCTTGCCCGCCGAGAAGGCTAAGGCTCAAGGATGTGATCAAGTAATGTGGTTAGATGGTAATGAATTTAAGTATATTCAAGAAGTGGGGACTATGAACATTATGTTCGTAATTGATGGTAAAGTCATTACCCCTAAGCCTGATGGCGCGATTCTTAAGGGAATTACCAAAAATAGTGTATTGACTATCTTAAAAGATAAAGGGTATACCGTAGAGGAAAGACCTATCTCTATTGATGAAGTAATGGCTGCCCACCAAAATGGTACTTTACAAGAAGCTTTTGGTACCGGTACAGCAGCGGTGATTGCTCATGTGGAAAGTATTAAATACAAGGATACTTTGATCACACTGCCTCCAATGGAAGATCGAAAAGTAGGGGTTTTAGCAAAAGCGGAGATCGATGGCCTGCGAGCGGGTACTATTGAAGATACTCATGGTTGGACCGTTCCCGTTAAAGCGATGATAGAGGCTTAATAAAAAGACTAGTTGTAATAGCCGAAATTCAGATGGCCGAAGTTTTTAAACTTTGGCCATCTGAATTTCGGCTATTCTTTTACTTTAATAAATTCCGTTTCTTAAAGTCCAAAAGAATCTCTCCAATTACTTTTTGAGAAAGGATTTGTGCCGCTTTTTTGGTGCCAAAACGCCTCCATGCCCAAGTCGCAATTGAATTCAAAATTTTAGATCCTAAACCTGGCTTCTTAAAATGGCCATCCATGATGCGGTTGACCTCTGCCCGCGTCTCCGGGCTATAAGTATCCATAGTCTTGCGATCTGTTTTAAGTAAAAACATCAATACTTTACTTAGTCGCTTCTGGATTTTTGGATCCAGATCCAAGATATCTTGTACTTTAACCTGCGCCTTCACGGGCTCTTTTTCATAATCATCGTAGAACAGCTCCCTGCTCATTTTTTCAATTCCCAAATCTGGAATGATTGGATAGGCTCCGTCATTCTTTTTGTCGCTGAATTGGACATAAAACCGACTGTGACGGGCATCACTACCGTCTTGTTCCCAATCTTTGAATAGATAATGATCCTTGGCTTTATCAAGGTGAATACTTAAGTGTTTACGCAAGAAACGTTGGCAATTCCGACGTCCTAATCTGTAATCATGTTCTCTAAATTCTCTAGAAAAGAAGCCTCCGAAACCATCTAAAGAACCACAAGCAATAGGGTAGGGGTCATCTTTTTTCTTAGGGAAGATCATCTTCCTGGAGTAATCACTAGAAAGTCCCCTTACAATTTCTTTTTCTTTGACCATCGCTTGAGCTCGAATGGCACCCAATAGGTTAGGGATAACTTCAATTACATTGCTAGGGTGTTGAATATTGGCATCCTCCTGCTCAACTGTCTCAAAGTTGGGGAAAGGGTCGATCATAACAACCGCGTGGCTGTCGCCATCTTCACCATATTTTTCTTCTAAGGCTCGGATAATCTCTCCAAAGGGCTCATTATTGACCGTGCCACCATCTACCGCAACCAAATCAAAAGGATCTGACTCAGATTGAATATCAATTCCACTGGAATTTAGTTCCCCTTCTGGCATTTCCAGCCCAAACATCCGGTAAGCCATATGTTTCACATAGCCTAATTTAATTCCTTTGAGTTTGCGAGCTTTTAATCCGATGGGAAAGGCTCCTGTTGCTTTAGCACAATCAAGTAAAAGGTCTTTTGCCCACTCTTGTTCTGGGTGGAAAGGAACCGTATAAGGAGGCGTCCCCTTTCCGTCTAAGTCAAACTGAAAATGAGCAACACCTTTGTGTAAGTACATTTTATGAGCAGGTAGTGGTTCGTTATTCGGCTTGCTTACTTGTTCGACTTCAATGGGTTCGTCGTCGGCCTTCTTTTTGACTGCATCGAAGAAATTTACAGCAATTGGAATCCCCCGTAAAGAAGTGATTGTCAGGATGATTTCTAAAGATTTAGAAATATAGGCCGGTAAATTATCGGTCCGACTCAAGTGACGTGCTCGATCCGCAATTTGATCAATTGGTGCTGAATTCAAGATAGAAGGTAGCTCATTTGCTTCAGTAATGTCATCCGTTTCTAGAAGCTGTTCTAGTGTGAGTTTGTCCTGGTCCTTGTCATTTAGGTTAACCCAGGCATCGTATAGTTTTTTATTGTTGGGATCCCATTCTTTTAGATCTACGCCTTCAAATAAGGAAAGGGCACTAATAGCGGCAGTCATACCTCCGGCGGATGATCCACCCATGGCTTCAATGACTACGTCATGCATCGGAATAGAGGGGTCATATTCTGGATGGTCAGGACCCAATTCACGATTTTTATCTTTGGCTTCTTGCCAGCGTTGGAGCGTCTCCAATAAATAATCCATTACACCTGCAGTGTAAGCACCGGCAGAAACAGCACCGGCCATGGCAATTCCTAGGTGGAAAACTTTTTTTGATTCGGACATGGGTTGTTGTTATATTTTATAGTACTTCTGAACAAAAGTGCTTTTATTTTGGGATAGTAAAAGTCTTTCCGTTCATAATTGTAGTTCTTGAAATCTATCAAAGCGAAAATTTACGAAAAAAATATAGCTTGGTTATAGATTAAGGATAGTTACTTACTAAAAACCCACTACAAAACTTACCCCTACAGTTGGTCTAGTGAAAACGGGATCAAGGTCAAAGGAGGGTTGGACCTTCAAACTTAAATCATCACTGATGTCAAAACTCTGTAAATGACCATCTACAAAAGCTTCGATGGCAATGACTCCATAAACAGCTAAAGCTCCCATATAAGAGGTCTGGGTATAGCGGTCGTAAGAATCTCTCAAGGAGCGTAAAGAGGAGTCATTGCCAATACTGGTACCAGTAAATTCATGAGGCTCATCATTGAGCTCTGATTCAAGGGCGGTTCTAAATCTTCGGTACAAACCTTGATTGTAATCTATTGCATAAATAATACCTCCAATGGCACCACCAACCAAAGGTAATTTCCACCATTTTCTATTATAGGCTTGCCCCATTCCAGGTAACACAAAGGAATAAATTAAAGATTTTTTAGGGATGGGTAAATTATCTTCAGAATAAGCAAAAAAGCCTTTTCCAAATTCTTGTTGGATAGCAGCAGTATCGACAACGGCGTTAAGGTCACCCTCTAAGCTGACGGTATCAATTTGAGCTAGCAGACCTTGGCCAATTAGCAATAAAACAGCAGTCAGGGCAATAAAATATTGTTGTTTCATATTTAAGGAACGTAGGCTAGGCATCAACTGTATGTTATAAGAAACTTAATCTTCCAAATGTTCCAATAAATCATTCAGTTCATCTGAAGATTGAAAGGGTAGCACAATTTGTCCTTTTCCTTGGGCATTGACTTCCAAGCGGATTTTCCCAGATCCAAAACGGCTACGCAGGTTGTCTTGCACTTTGCGGTATTCTGGAGAAAGGTTTGGTTTTGAGGAGCTTTTTTTACCACCTTTTCCTTTGTAATTCTTCACCAATTCCTCGGTTGCTCTTACTGAAAGATCTTTGGATATAATTTGTTCAGTTAACTGGCGTTGGACAACTACATCTTCTAAGCCAGCTAAGGCCTTTGCATGGCCCATACTTATGGCGCCTTCTCTCAATTTATTTTGAGTGGTATCACTTAACTTTAATAAGCGAAGAAAATTAGTAATGGTGGTCCGGCCTTTTTCCACTCTTTTAGCTAAAGCTTCCTGGTTCAAGTCAAATTCTTCCATTAGCCGACTGTAGGTCATGGCTACTTCGATCGGATTTAAATCTTCACGAAACAAGTTTTCAACCAGTGCCATCTCCGCCAGCTCCTGATCATTTGGCGTACGGATATAGGCCGGAATCTCGGTTAATCCAGCTAATTGTGAGGCCCGCCACCGACGCTCTCCCGAGATCAACTGAAAGGTCTCATATTTTTCATCTGCCCGGACCGTAATTGGTTGGATCACCCCAAACTCTTCAATGGAATTGGCCAGTTCCTCTAGTGCTTTAGGATCAAAATCTTGCCGTGGCTGATATTTATTGGGCTCAATCTTATCAATGGAAACCATTAAGAAATCGGTAGGCTTAATAGAAGGAAGCACTGCATTACGCCCTCTTCCTTGCGGCTTCTTGGCAATCCCACTATGGCTCAAATTGGATTTGAGGTCCCCGATTTGAGGTTTTTTGGAGCTTGTATTTTTTAGTTTAGCCTTTAAGGCTTTTGGATCTATTTTCGCCATTTTTAACTTGACTTTTTTGATTTCTTGATAGAAACCTACGCTTTAGCAGTGAATTGGAAAATTCAAAATTAAACTTTTCAAAGCAAAAGTAGAATTTTGAGCCCCTCAAATGGTAGGTATTGTTCTAACTACTGCTCCAACTCAATCTTTTTAGGTGGAGAAACTTCAATTATTGGATACTTAAATGACAAAAAGAATAGTGATCAGCTGATTACTAAAAAAGATTCTCTGACCAGAATCATTAGGAAAGAAGGTTTACAAATTGATTTTGATGAAATGCGCCGGCGAGAACAATAAGATTATCTCAAAGATGCTATTTGTATTTGGCTGTTGAGAATGCTTACAGATGATTTTAG
>CAXIDD010000393.1:0-5506 GCA_964021975.1 uncultured Saprospirales bacterium
CTTGCCAAAGTGTAGGTGGTCAGCAACGGCTAGGAAATAGCGGATATGTCGGAGTTCTATTTGATAACTCATAGTTATTGATTAAGAGAAATAATGGTCTTGTTAGGCACTAAAGTTAGCAATAGTTTTGTGATGGATGAATAGTTTGTCACCTTAAAATGCTAGGCTATGTTTCAACTTGGAGAAGATTTCCTTACCGTCCCCAAAGCATTAGATATACTCCATGGAAAACTGGAGTGGAATCTATCTACATCTACCGAAGATCGAATCAACCGGTCATATGCTGCGGTATTAGAGATAGTAGCAGAATCAAAGGCGGTTTATGGAATCAATACAGGTTTTGGTCCCTTGTGCAATACCGCTATTCCTAATGATCAAGTCCATCAACTTCAACATAAGCTATTGTTAAGTCATAGTGTAGGTGTGGGTAAACCTATCCAAAAAGACCTTGCCAAATTAATGTTAATCCTTAAAGTACATTCTTTGGCGAAAGGTTATTCTGGGATTTCACTAGAGATTGTAGAGCGTATTTTATGGCATTTTGAACAAGATCTTATTCCAGTTGTCCCTGAACAAGGTTCTGTAGGTGCCTCAGGAGATTTAGCCCC
The DNA here is from genome assembly GCA_964021975.1 of uncultured Saprospirales bacterium. GTDB lineage: Bacteria > Bacteroidota > Bacteroidia > Chitinophagales > Saprospiraceae > DATFKA01. The sequence continues at coordinate 609 of CAXIDD010000393.1, forward strand.
CTTATCACATCTGTTTTTACCCTTGATTGGCGAAGGTTATGTGTACTATGGAAATAAAATAACGGCTTCGGCTTCCGTGCTAAAAAAATTGGGTAAGGAACCTTTAGTACTGCATCCTAAAGCTGGACTGGCTCTAATTAATGGCACACAATTTATCCTCTCTCATGCGGTACAACTGGTGGATAAACTACACAATTGCCTAGAGCATGCGGATTTGATTGCTGCATTGATGATTGAAGGTTTATTGGCCTCTGAAATGCCATTCCATCCAGCTTTACACGAGACCAGGCCACACCCGGGAGTTCAATTCGTTGCCAAAAGAGTCGCAGAGTACTTAAAAGATTCTGAGATGGTTGCTTCTCACCAAGGTTGTGATCGCGTGCAAGATCCTTATTCTTTACGCTGCGTGCCGCAGGTGCATGGAAGTTCTAGGTCGGCCTGGCTACACCTTAAGCAAGCGGTAGAAATTGAAATGAACTCCGTAACCGATAATCCAATTATTTTTTCGGCTGATTTTACCATTAGTGGAGGCAGTTTTCATGGTCAACCTTTGGCCTTGCCTATTGATTATGCCTGTTTGGCTGCTGCTGAATTGGGGAGTATTTCAGATCGGCGAACCTATTTTTCTTTAGAAGGTAAATCTCCCGGCTTACCTAAATTATTAATGAAAAATACGGGTGTTAATTCTGGCTTTATGATTGTCCAATATACCTCCGCGGCCTTAGTGAGTGAAAATAAGACACTGTGTTTTCCAGCTAGTGCTGATAGTATTCCGACTTCTTTAGGACAAGAGGACCATGTCAGTATGGGGTCAATTGGAGTAAGAAAAGCATTACGAGTTTGTGAAAACCTTACCAAGATATTGGCCACAGAACTGATCTGTGCGGCTCAAGCCTTTGATTTTAGGAAACCACTTAGGTCTAGTCCTGCTTTAGAAGCTGCACATACTTGCATTCGTCAGTACATTTCACACGCCGAAGAAGATCGGATTTTTTCTAAAGATATTAATACTGCTACCTCATTAATCGAGCGTAAAGAATTAATCAAAGTGGTTGCTCCATTTAATAGCTTCTAAGGAGCCGGAAGCTTCTTTCTTAATGAATTAAACCTGCTCAAAAATGAATGATAAAAAGTTCGAATCTGTAGTTACTCCTTTATCCGAACAGGAGTTTCAAAATGCGATATTGAAGGGTATTCCGCAGCAGTTACCTTCTAAGCCCCTTGTCAAGAATACTAATAACCCAGCACCTAAAAGAAAGGATATTTTAGATGTTACTGAAAAAAAATTAGCCATTCGGAATGCCTTAAGGTATTTTCCAAAAGCTTGGCACACTGTTTTAGCTCCAGAATTTGCAGAGGAGCTTCAGACCTTTGGCCGTATATATATGTATCGTTTCCAGCCCACTTATGCGATGTATGCTCGACCAATTGACCATTATCCTGCTCAATCATTGGGAGCAGCGGCTATTATGCTAATGATTCAAAACAACCTGGACCCCAAAGTCGCTCAGCACCCCAATGAATTAATTACCTACGGTGGTAATGGTGCTGTATTTCAGAATTGGGCGCAGTATTTAGTCACCATGCAATATTTGGCTACCATGACCGATGACCAAACGCTGCATATATATTCTGGGCATCCTATGGGCTTATTTCCTTCTAGTAGAACAGCACCTAGAGTGGTAGTAACCAATGGAATGATGATCCCGAATTATTCTAAACCAGATGATTGGGAAAGATACAATGCTTTGGGGGTTACTCAATATGGTCAGATGACTGCAGGGTCTTATATGTATATTGGTCCGCAAGGGATCGTACACGGTACAACGATTACGGTGATGAATGCCTTTCGTAAAATACTACCAGCCGACGAAGGGCCGGAAGGTAAGATATTTTTAACCGCTGGTTTAGGAGGAATGAGTGGGGCCCAACCTAAAGCAGGCAATATTACGGGGTGCATTACAGTTTGTGCGGAGCTTAACCCTTCTGCTGCACGAAAACGCTATGAACAAGGTTGGGTGGATGTTTTGATAGAGGATATGGATGAGCTAATTCATAGATTAAGATTGGCTCAGCAACAAAAAAAGCCGCTTTCAATCGCCTACTTGGGTAATGTAGTAGAAGTTTGGGAAGCACTGGACCATGCCGAAATTTATATTCATCTAGGTTCAGATCAAACTTCTTTGCACAATCCTTGGTCGGGCGGTTATTATCCAGTAGGGTTAAGCTATGAAGAGAGTCTAGAATTGTTGAAAAATGATCCAAATCAATTTAAAGAACAGGTCCAGAAATCCCTGCGTAGACATGCTGCAGCAATCAACAGACATTGTGCTAAGGGTACTTATTTTTTTGATTATGGCAATGCCTTTTTATTAGAAGCTGCTAGGGCTGGAGGGGACGTACTAGCGGAGAATGGTCATGATTTTAAGTATCCTTCTTATGTGCAAGATATTTTAGGCCCCATGTGCTTTGATTTTGGCTTTGGACCTTTTCGTTGGGTCTGTACTTCAGGTAAAACCACTGATTTAGATCGAACGGATGCTATCGCTAAAGCGGTTTTAGAAGAAATCATAGCAAGTGCACCCAAAGAAATTGAGCAGCAGCTCCAAGACAATATTAGTTGGATTAATGATGCCAAGGAAAACCATTTAGTTGTTGGTTCCCAAGCTCGGATTCTTTATGCCGATGCTGAGGGGCGAATCGCGATTGCTCGGGCATTTAATGAAGCCATTGCAGCAGGCGAAATTGGGCCAGTAGTTTTAGGAAGGGATCATCATGATGTTAGCGGTACGGATTCCCCATTTCGGGAAACCAGTAACATCTATGATGGTAGCCAATTCACGGCAGATATGTCGATTCATAATGTGATTGGAGATGGATTTCGAGGGGCCAGCTGGGTTTCGATTCACAATGGAGGTGGCGTAGGTTGGGGCGAAGTTATGAATGGTGGATTTGGTCTATTATTGGATGGAAGTAAAGCAGCAGCACAGCGTTTGGAATCTCTTTTGTTTTATGATGTCAATAATGGAATCGCTCGTAGAGGTTGGGCTAGAAATGAGGCCGCGATTTTTGCCATTAAAAGAGAAATGAAACGTAGTTCTAAGTTGAAAGTGACACTTCCTAATTTAGTAGAGGATCAGCTATTAAAAGATTTATTTTAATTGAAAACCATGACCAAAAGAAAATTAATTGGGCCATTTCGTCAGTTGCTGACTATGGCAAATTTGCCAGATCGAGGACCTCTAAAAGATGAGCAGTTGGAGATCATTCCAGAGGCAGGAATTCTAATCGAAAATGAAAAAATAATTGCTGTTGGGAGTTTTAAAGTATTAAAGCAAAAACATCCAAAGGTATCTAAAGAAATAATCAGGGAAGATATGGTGGCCTTGCCCGGATGGATTGATGCACATACCCATATCTGCTTTGCCGGTTCTCGGGCTAAAGACTATGCTGCTCGTAATAATGGCAAAAGTTATTTAGAGATCGCAAAAGCTGGTGGAGGTATTAGGAGTACGGTCCTGCATACGCGCGCCGCAGAAGCCTCTAAGTTATTTGACCTAACCATGCAGCGTTTGGACCGGCACTTAAAAAATGGGGTGACCACCGTGGAAATAAAAAGCGGATACGGACTTGGGGTAGAGGAAGAGCTAAAGCAATTACGTGTTATTAAACAAGCTGATCAGAAACATGCTGCAGATGTGGTTTCTACTTGCCTGGCAGCGCATATTATTCCAAATGAATTTAAGGATGCAACAAGCTATCTGGCCCAGGTTCAAGCTGAATTAGTGCCAAGAATTCTGAATGAAAAATTAACCCATCGCTTTGATATATTTATAGAAGATACCGCTTTTACACCTGAAATCGCCAAACCATATTTGAGTTTTTTGCGTGAAAAAGGATTTCAACTAACCGTACATGGAGACCAATTCTCAAGGGGAGGGAGTCAGGTGGCCATTGATTGTGGTGCAGTTAGTGTGGATCATTTGGAAGCAAGCGGGGAACAAGAAATTAAGGCCCTTGCTCAAAGCAAAACCATACCAGTCGCCTTACCTGGAGCAAGTATTGGTCTGGGCTGCTCTTTTGCACCCGCCCGTAAATTATTGGATGCGGGTTGCGCATTAGCCATTGCCAGCGATTGGAACCCTGGTAGTGCACCACAAGGGAACCTGCTTGCCCAAGCCGCTATATTAGGTGCTTTTGAGCAATTAAGTGCCGCTGAAGTTTTTGCCGGGCTTAGCTTCCGAGCTGCTCAAGCTTTACAGCTTTTTGATCGAGGTACTTTGGTTAGCGGGAAAATGGCTGACATCATCGCTTTTCCTACGGAGCATTTTTCGGAAATTTTATACCATCAAGGAATGTTAAAAGTTAAAAAGGTATGGAAGAAGGGACAAATAGTGGAATAGGTGTTTTTCAAAAAAATACCAGCCCGGAAATATGGAAAGGCAGGTCTGTTTCAGAAGAATTGGAACCACAGTATTGGTATCAGATCGTACAGTTATTGGCAATCGAGGATTTTAATTACTGGACTTTTGATTCGGGAAAAAAGAATTTTGTCTTGCTTGGATATGCTTGCGACGAGGGCGTCCGCAGAAACCAAGGTAGAGTAGGAGCGATTGCTGGACCTGAAGCTATTCGAAAACAATTAGCTAAACAGGCCTTACATTTTCAAGATGAACAATTGTGGGATGCAGGAGACATTATTTGTATAAATCAGGATTTAGAGCAAGCCCAAACATTGTTGACCAAAAATATCAAGACGCTGTTAGGTCGAGCTGCTTTTCCGATTGTGCTTGGCGGTGGGCATGATGTGGCGTATGGTCACGGAAAAGGAATTCTGGATGGTTTGAAACCAGAGCAACGCTTAGGGATCATTAATTTTGATGCACATTTTGACCTGA
>CAXIDD010000394.1:0-5495 GCA_964021975.1 uncultured Saprospirales bacterium
TTACTCAAAGCGCTTTAAATCACTAAAATCAAAGATCCATTCTGGGGTCACCAATCTTCCCTGAATTTGGGTAGAATACCAGGGACTGCGATTTTTGTCCCGTGGGTTTTGTAGAATATGAATCTCCTGAGCTGGCATATAAGATTGAGCCAACAGGAATAGTTTCTCCTCGCTGCTTTCGTGCGTGAGTAAATCTACCACAATAATGGCATGCCCAGGGCTCCCACCTTGAATAAACACATCGCCAATGGCGAGGCTATCTAGTGGAATGGAGACCAATTCTTTTTCCAGTGAAAGGGTGCCTGCGTAGGCAAATACCATATCCGTATATTTCCGAAAATTTTGGTAAGAATGGTCTTTTCTGCCACCGGCGTACCAGTTTACGTCGTTACCACTTACTTTGATGCGTTGGCCCGCTGCCCATTTACTAAATTTGGCCGGGAAGCCATTAGTGAAGTTGAAGCTTAAGTTGTCAAAGTCATTTTTATGAAATAAGTATTCCCCCCGCAGGCGCATAATGGCATCGGCACACTGCTGCAAATCTCGTTTGCCGACATCAAGGTCCACTACAGCGGCATGGACAGAGCTTCTTCGCTTAACTCGACCGTCAAAGTAGTGCACCAGAGAGCCGTGGGGTTTTAATGGTAACTCTTGTAAGTATCTTGCAAAAGACCCTTCTGGAGCCAATTGCCGCACAAATCCTGCGGGCGGTACAAAACGTTTGGATAAAATTTTAGCCGAGGTATCTACAGGAGTATTTTGGATAGCCGCCGCCCCAATCAGACTAGCAGACGTATTTAAGGAAGCCTCTGTGTTGGTAGCTCGATCACAGGTGCAGAGCAAAAAGAAGGCTCCAATTAGGATAGTGATTCTCATAGCTTAGAACTTTGGTACTATAACTTAAACGTTTTTATAGCTGCTATCGTATGAGGATTGATTTTTACCAATTACCAAGTCTAATTTTATTCATCCTGGCGCTACTTTAAGCGCCACAACTTCATCAAATTGATGGTCTCTTCTACTTATTATAAAAAGCTACTATCAAAGTGGAAGATAAAACGAGTATTCCGACTGATAGGTAGATTTTTATTCTACTTTATTAGTGGACAACAATGGTGCATATGCGTCCTTATGTTTGGTTGAATGGGGAAGTAGCTGGCCAGGCAGAATCATTTATACTTTATAGCTAGTATATTTTCTTTTCCTATCCATCTAAGAGTGTGGCCAATTCTTTCCCATAATTAATAAATGCAACGGTTTCATCTGTGCGCGCCAATTTGATTTTATCAAAAATAACTAGTGCCTCACCATTGCTTTCTAAATGATAAATCTGATGGTTTTCAAAAAAGCGAATGATTTCATCTGTGAAAAAGGACCGGATTTCAGATTCCTTATTCCCCATAATCAGGAATTTTTTAGAAAAATCTGGATACATCTCAAAGTCTATATCTTTATAGCCCGTAAATGCCATCACCCGGTCAAATATTTTTTCAAATACACCTTCTTTCTCCATGGTGAAAACGGGTATTTTTTTATTCAATTTCAAGACCATTAGCGTCGTATTAAAGGTCTCCGCCGTAAAAGCTGCCCCTTCACTGAAAGTGACGTCCGCAATTTCCCAGGACACTTCCAAATCTTTAAATCTTCCGTTGAGGCAATTCAATTTGCGTTCAACTGGTCTAATTTCAAAAAAGTGAAAATTCTTTAGATAAGAGGTATTCCAATCTACCTGACTTGTGTATTGATAATCTTTTTCATTGGCTAAATTTTGTAATCGGGTTTGCCTTGGAGATAATTTAGCGGCAGAACTATTTAAAGATATTTTTAAAGCTCGATTATAAGTAGAGGAAGAAACATGCGAATCCAATCCTTTGATGACAACTTTTCCGCCTAACTCCTTTTGCGCTTTTAAATAATCCACGAGGTAATCCATATAGGTGATTCCTACTAATTTTGTTTCCGACAAATCAATGTCGACGGCTGCTCCAGAAGGGATTTGAGTTACTAGTTTATCAATTTTCAAGATGCCTAAAAAATTGGCTATTCCTTTAATTTTTAAATTATAACTACCATCTGGGTTTTCTACCAAACTCGTCCCCGACTTGTAAATCATTTTAAAAAATTGAGGTATAGAAACCCTCGCCAACAGCATGTGACTAACCAAAGCCAATAATAAGCCACCAAGTAATCCAATTAATAAATTGGTATAAAGGGTTAAAATCATGGTGCCCACAAAGAATATCAATTGCTCGGTTCCTTGACTATAAACTTGTTTGAAGACGGCAGGCGAAGCCAATTTAAAGCCAGTATAAACCAGCAAAATAGCAAAAGCACACAGCGGTACTTGTCGCATGATGGGGCTCAAGACCACGATGAAGAGCAACAACAAAAGGCCTTGATACATATTAGACCACTTTGTCTTCGCGCCATTATGGATATTGACGGTACTCCGGATAATCACGGCAATAATTGGTAAACCTCCAATCAAACCAGCTACCATGGTACTCAATCCAATACCAGTCAAATCCTTATTTAAATCGGTCTTTCGTTTATAAGGATCAATTTTGTCAATTGCTTTCGCAATAGCTAAGGATTCAATACTGGTGATGATCAAAATGGACAATACCGTCGTCCAGAATTCAATGGTATTAATTTTACTAAAATTAGGATGCATGATCGAATCCATAATGTTATCAGGAATGTCCAACAATAAGTGAGGCCCTACTTCGTAGGCCTTTCCAAAGAAGGAAAGCGTATTTTGATCAAAGAAGTTGAACGCATAAACAAATGGAATAGACAGGGCTATGACCCACATGGGCGCAGGCAAAACATGGAAAAACCGATAGCTGATCTTGGAATGAAACAATAATAATAGTAAGCCCGCCAAAGCGATAATCACCACAAAAGGATTGGCTTGAGGTAAGTATAGTACTGCATCCACGAGGTTTTGAATAATGCTCGGACTATCAGAATGCGTATCCATGGCGACATGGATTTGTTTGGCAAAAATGATAATTCCGATGGCTGCTAAGAGGCCCTGAATTACGGAAGAATGGAAGATATCCGCTAATCGGCCCAATTTCAGTAAGCCCAATAGCACTTGAATTGCGCCGGAAACCACCACCGCAGCCAAAACATAATTAAAGGCTTGCCCCGAACCATCGTCCATCAATGCAATACCCAAAAGGATGACTGCAATGACCCCTTTGGCAGGTCCGTTGACGGATACATGCCCACCCCGATAGAGAGTCGTGACCACCCCTCCAACAATCGCGGAAATAATACCCGCCATCGCAGGAGCACCTGCCGCTAAAGCAATACCTAATGAAAGTGGTAAAGCAATGAGAGAGACGCTCACCGCTGCGATTAAATCACTTTGCCAATTCTCTATTAATCCCTGAAAACCTTTTTTTGGTATATTTTCCATTTGTTTTACTATCCGATGGTTTAGAAGCTGTTCGAATATAGCTCTACTGCTAAATCCAAATCCTTCTCTTTAAATGTAAAGATTAGCTCGAAAGAGTAAAATAGGAAATATTCGGAAGTATTTAGAATGGGTGGGGAGATGTTGTGGAAAATTGAGAAACCTAATCCGATTAAGAGTTGACCAAAGCCTATACATGGAGCCGCATCTGCATGGGTAGATGACAAGTAGCCCAAAGCCCAATTCTGGCCGGGCCCGTCTACTCGATTGGCAATTGTTTGTCACAGGTAATTGAATAATAGTTCTATAAAAACACCAAGGAAAGCACTGAAGACGGCCGCTAAAATAGATAAGTGCTTTAATTTATAAGTGTTTGTAAATGCCAACCATAGGCAGAACAAAGCACAAATTGATAAAATTATAGTTCCATATAAAGGCACGTTGCTGTTGAAAAGCCCTAATTGATTAAAAAAGGGATCTAGTAAAGCAGTAAAACCAAAAAGAGCCAAAGTGAAATTGGTCTTATTATGTCCAATTAATAAGTAATAACTTGCAATTAATAGTTCAATACTTATTGCTACAGGACCAAATTGGTTATAATATGCTCTTTTAAAATAGGCTTCGAAACCTTGGGGAAATTCAATTTTCATTAAAAAGGCAATACTTAGAACAATTCCGATAATCAAAAGTAATAATGCAATTGTCTTTCTTTTTTTCATAAGGTTTTAAATTCGAATAGCTTCTTAACTGTCTTATTTTTGGGAAGCCTTCATTATAGTCTGACAACCCAAGAATTGTGAATCTTGACTTATCAGACTACAGTTTAAAAATTCAACTCTATGTAAGCGTTTTTAAGGCATCCATTTTTAATACCAAGTAAATCCTAGTCCAATAGAGAGCACTACAGCCTCTCGATCTTTATCATTATCTAGATTGGTCCACCCCATCTGCAGTTGGGTTTGAAGATCTAGCGCAAAGTTTTTCTTTTGCACTAATTCATACCCTGTGCTAAAGGCAACTGCTCCACCAAAATTCCAATCTTCATCTTTAATGTTGTCTTCATAAAATGCTGGAAAATCCATAGCTAGACCTGCACCAGCATTTACCCACCACCGGTCTTTTACCCAGTATTGAACAGATGGCATAAATGCATCAAAACTTCGGTCTTTGCCTTCGTATTCGTAGCCCATTCCAGAATACAATCCTAGAATAGCTAGGCGATCATTGACCATCCATCCCAATTTTAAATTAGGAAAACTGCCGCCACCTTGGGCTTCGTCAAAAGGTACTTCTTGATCACTATTAGATACACTGATGACACCGCCGCCTATGCCAAAACCAAAGACAAATCCTTTTCTTTCAATTGGTGTGATCTCCTTTTGACCATAAGAGAGTAGCGTACAAAACGTAAATACAAAAATTAATAAGGTTCTCATTTTTAATATTTTTAGTGGTTATATGAAAAATCATTTTTGTTAATGCTAAAACCTATATCCTATTCGCAAGTGCATATTTAGTTCCATTTCACTTTTGTTCTTTGAATAACCAGCGCGTTCAGCAAATGTGTAACTATACCCTGCTCCAATACCTGCTTCAAAATTAAAATGCTCCCCTATATTCCTTCTAATTCCCCAAGTGGGTATAATCGAAAAATCACTCACTACAGGAGCATTGTCCGTATTGAATAGGACAAACCAATCTGGATGATAGCCCATCTTTAGAGCAATAAAATTGCCACTATTCCCATCAATTCTTTTTGAATTCTCTGAGCGTTTTTTGAGGTTATAATAGAATCTTGGCTCAATAACTAGGACAGGTGTGAGCAGAAATGGAGCATCATAATCATCATAAAAAGTAGTTTCCCAAATACCAAAATCAAAACCAAGTTCTGTTCTTAGGGCTATGGTATTTGAGAGTTTTGCTTCATTATATACCCATATTCCTAAAACTCCAGTTTGTATTCCAAATGTTGATTTTTCTACACTTGCGTTTTGTGATTTGGCGATAAAAGTAAGTGCGCACAAAGTCAAGGTTAATAATACATTTTTCATGATGTTAAATTTTTAAAGGT
>CAXIDD010000395.1:0-5484 GCA_964021975.1 uncultured Saprospirales bacterium
TCAACCGGTACCAGTAGAAAAGATTGTGCTCTTTGCAGACATTGTTTCCTATACGACGATTAGCGAGAAGGTATCAACTGAAGATGTTTTGTTATTCCTGAATACTTACTTTGAGATTTGCAGTCGAATTATTTATGATAAAGGAGGAGAGGTCAATAAATTCCTAGGTGATGGTCTAATGGCATCTTTTAATATTGGACAGGCTGATAATGCCATACACGCATGCCTGGAAATAATGGAAGCATTGCAACATTTGCGCCAGAATGCTAAAAGTAAATCTCCACTACGCTTGCTTCATTCCGGATTTGGAATTGATCAAGGCCTGGTCATTGAAGGGAATATGGGGTCCCACTTTAAAACAGATTATACCATTATTGGGGATGCCGTTAATATTGCAGCCAGGTTAGAGGGCTTAACTAGAGAGATTAATCGTGCCATGGTCTTTTCGGAGGCACTTAAACAAAGCACAAAAGAGCCTTGGCCCTTTATACATCTTGGGCAATTTAATCTAAAAGGTAAGAAAAAAGATCATGACATTTATTCCATTAATCATGAGCTCGTCAATCAATTAAAAGTTAATAACAATGAAGACTTTTAAACTATGCAATAGCCTATTATTAAGTTGTCTAATCTTGAATATAAGCCTATTACAAGCACAAAGTGGCGATCAGGTATTAGACGGAATTGGTGAGACAGATATGCTTGTACGTTATGTATTTGATGGCAATTTAAAAGATTGGTCTCGGAACAATTTGGAGGCCAGATCTCGGGATTCAAAAGCACAGTTTGTTAAGGACAATCAGTTTGGTACCGTCCTTTCCTTGTCTCCTAATGATAGGGTATATGTCTCTATCCCTGGAGAAATCCTTACAGGGAAAGAATCTATCAGCATTAGTACTTGGGTTTACTTGCGCTCTAAGAAACGGGGCCAGTACATATTTGATTTTGGGAAAAATGATAAGAGTCATATTTTTTTAGTTCCTCGTGGTATAGGTAATAAAGAAAACTGCCAAACCGTCCTGTTTCCTAAATCAGGGACTACCTATCAAACAAATACACCAGCAATAGAAGTGAATACCTGGAATCATCTGGTTGTCGTTCTGGATGCTCCCTCCAAAGTGCTCAGCACCTACCTCAATGGCGTATTAGCGGGTGAAGTAAAAGCAGTAGAAATGGAACTGGGAAGTCTATTTGGGCAAAACGATAGATCAGAAGATAACATACTTTTGATTGGGAAGTCCTTGGCGGCTCCAAAGACTAATTTAGATGCCAAGCTCCATGATTTTAGAATCTACCGGGTTCCACTAAATGAAAATCAAGCTAAAAGAATTCATGATAATGCTTTGGGGCGTAGCGAGACCATCGTGAATACTAGAGCAGAAAAGGATGGCAACCTTCCTGAGTTTTCCGATTCAAGGCCTCAACTGTACAATGCTTACCTAAGGAGTGTACAAGATCTTGAAGTAGAGACTATTGTTGGGGTACTGCCCCGCTTGCCGAGATATGTACAAGGCAAATATTCTAATGGCATTAAAGGCCCCAGTGTACGTGTGCTTTGGCCTGCACCAACGGATAATAAAGCTGTACTCAAGCCGGGACAATATACCGTAACTGGTAGGGTTTCAGGAACGGAATTAAGACCGAAAGCTATTGTGTCTGTAAAAGAAGACAAGCCATCTAAAACGCCTCGGCTTAGCCTGGAAACCTTCCCGCTGGAAGCCGTGTCCTTAAACCGAAAGACTAGTACATCCAACTCAAAATTTGTAGATAACCGAGATAAATTCATCACCACGCTTGCTCAGACTAATCCAGATGACTTTCTCTTTATGTTCCGTAATGCTTTTGGCCAAGTCCAACCTGAAGCAGCGAAACCTTTAAAGGGTTGGGATTCGCAAGAAACCAAATTACGTGGCCATGCAACGGGGCATTACCTTACGGCATTAGCACAAGCTTACGGGAGTACAACTTATGACAAATCCCTCCAGGCGGATTTTAAAGATAAGATGGAATATATGGTGCATACGCTTTATGAGTTATCAAAACTATCGGGCCAAGCTCCAGAAAAAGGTGGTGACTTTGTATCTGATCCAAGGGCAATTCCTCCTGGACCAAATAAGGCTAACTATGATTCTGACTTGAGTACGGAAGGTATTCGAACCGATTGCTGGAATTGGGGCACCGGTTTTATTAGTGCCTATCCCCCGGATCAATTCATTATGTTAGAACAAGGTGCCATATACGGCCGGGATAGTAGTAAAGTTTGGGCGCCCTACTATACCTTACACAAAATTCTGGCTGGTCTGCTTGATATTTACGAGGTCACTGGAAATGAAAAGGCTCTTGAGGTAGCTAAGGGTATGGGCCAGTGGGTATATGCCAGATTAGATCTGGTACCGACCGAAACGCTCATTAGTATGTGGAATACCTACATTGCCGGAGAATTCGGAGGAATGAATGAAGTCATGGCGCGTCTCTATCGTCTTACGAAGGAGCAACGTTTCTTAAAATGCGCAAAATTATTTGATAACATCAAAATGTTTTATGGAGATGTACAACATACGCATGGACTCGCTAAAAATGTGGATGCCTTCCGTGGTTTACATGCCAACCAACACATCCCCCAAATAATAGGAGCGCTGGAAATGTACCGGAATTCTGATGCAGTTGCGTACTATCATATAGCAGATAATTTTTGGTACAAGGCCACTAATGATTATTCCTACAGTATCGGAGGAGTCGCAGGTGCACGCGATCCAGCCAATGCTGAGTGCTTTACCAGTGAGCCAGCTACGCTTTATAAGAATGGCTTTTCTGCCGGTGGACAAAATGAAACCTGCGCTACTTATAATATGCTTAAGTTGACTAAGAACTTGTTCTTGTATGATCAGCGGTCGGCCTACATGGACTATTATGAACGGGGATTGTATAACCACATCCTTGCTTCAGTGGCTAAGGACAGCCCTGCCAATACTTATCATGTACCGCTAAGACCTGGTTCGGTAAAACGTTTTGGTAATGCAAAAATGACTGGCTTTACCTGCTGTAATGGAACTGCTTTAGAGAGTAATACAAAGTTTCAAAATTCGATTTATTTTAAAAGTGAAAATAACCAGACTCTTTATGTGAATTTATATATTCCTTCAACTTTAGATTGGGAAGAGAAGAACTTAGTAATAGAACAAAATACCAACTTTCCCAACGAAGATCGTACTCGATTAACCATCAAAGGGGCGGGCGAATTTGATCTTAAACTACGTATCCCATCTTGGGCCAATAAAGGCGTTTATGTAAAAATAAATGGGAAGAAACAAAAGGTGAACCCCACGGCGGGAAGCTATCTGACGCTTAGCCGAAAATGGAAAGACGGTGACCAGGTAGAACTTCGTTTACCTTTTCAATTTCATTTAGTACCCATCATGGATCAGGCCAACCTTGTCAGTTTGTTTTATGGACCTATCTTACTAGCCGCCCAAGAATCCGAAGCTCGAAATGAATGGCGCAAAATTACCCTAAAAGCAAAAAATATTGCAAAGACGGTAAAGGGCGACCCCGAAAAATTATCTTTTAAGATTGGAGATCTTGCCCTTAAGCCTTTCTATGAGACCTATGGGCGTTATTCGGTGTACTTGGATGTTACTTTGAAATGATATTGCAAAATAAACGCTGTTTAATTGGATTTATATGTTTGGTAAGTATTGTCTGCCATCCCTCATTTAGACAGGGTGATTGGTTCTAGGTTTTTTGAGTAAATGTATTTTGTTATACGACATAATGAGAGCCGAATGCGCGAAAGGGTGTCCCTTTGAAGGGACCGACCAAAGGTCGAGGGATGAAAGTACCATATCATATCATATAAACATGCTCTAATACGCCACACCAAAAAGATTATGAAAAAAATACTCACCACTATCCTACTAATAATTAGCATTACTTCAATTTCAGGACAAGGTTATTGGAGTAAGCTGGAAGCCCAAAAACCTACTTTAGGTATAGCTAGTGTTTACCAAAAGTTCAACACACCTAACTTTCAATTGAAATTGGTAAGGGCTTCCCAAACAGTCGCAGGTTTAAGGCCCAAGGAGAATTTAAATTTTGACTTCACCCCAAGTGAACGGCTAGAGCTTAGAGATAAAGATGGCCTGTATCATTTAGGCGATATTAACCTGAGAATTAAAGAGCCTGGGGAAGATTGGGAAAGTTATTCTACAGCCACTAAACGCTCAACTGTTACTCCGATCGAAGCAACAGGTAAGATTATTGCAGGTGCTGATTTAGCTAATACCTTACCTCAAGATATTCCTGTCAATATCAAGCGTTTTTATGAAATGGAAGAGGAAAAATTGGTCCTGCGTTTTGAAGTGACCAATAAGACCAATGGTGAAATAGAAATTGGGGCTTTGGGTATCCCCATGATTTTTAATAATATCCTAGAAGGTAAATCTTTGATTGAAACTCATGCTCAGAATGTGTTTTTTGACCCCTACATTGGTAAAGACGCGGGCTATTTAGAAGTGAAATGTTTAAGTGGGAGAGGCCCCGCCTTATTGGTTTTGCCAGAAGAGAATATGGCTTTTGAAGCCTACCGTCCATTATTGGATGATCCTACTCCCAGGAGTATTGTTTTTGAAGGTTTTCACGAATGGATGGTCCACAGCAAAGCTTATGCTGATCAGGAATGGAAAGGAGCAAACCAATGGAACACGCCCACCTCTACTACTTTAGAACCTGGCGAAACCAGAAACTTTGCACTAAAATTAGTGCTCTCCGAGAACATCGAATCCATCCAAAATACGCTAACCAAATACGAGCAGCCAGTAGCCACTAGCATTCCAGGTTATGTGCTTCCATTGGATGTTGAGTCGCAATTGTTTTTAAATTACAAAAGCAAAGTGTCATCTTTTAAAGTAGAACCAAAAGGCGCTCTGAATATCAAAGAAACCGGACAAACTGCGAAAGGTGTCCAAAAGTATACAATCCAGGGCCAACAATGGGGGCGCGCCCGACTAAGGGTTACTTACCAGGATGGCCTAGAGCAAACCATCAATTACAAAGTAATTAAGCCAGAATCGGAAGTGGTTAAAGATCTAGGCCATTTTCTGACCACGGAACAATGGTTTGATCAAGCAGATCCCCTCTTCAATAGAAGTCCATCAGTCATTAGTTATGATTATGAAGCGAAGGCACAAGTTACTCAGGATAGGCGAGCATGGATCTGTGGCTTGAGTGATGAAGGTGGTGCGGGCAGTTGGTTAGCAGCTATTATGAAACAGCAAGTCCAAGCCAACAAAGCAGAAATTCAGAAATTAGAAAAATTCATCGATCAAACGCTTTGGGGAGGCATTCAATACAGCGAAGGAGAACGTAAATATGGCGTCAGAAAAAGTACCTTTTTTTATGAGCCAGATTCTTTACCTGATGGTACCTACCGTGCGGATATTAATTATGATACCTGGGCTGCCTGGGATCATGAACACGCCAATGGAA
>CAXIDD010000396.1:0-5475 GCA_964021975.1 uncultured Saprospirales bacterium
TATGGTTAGAAATGTTTAAGCTCAGTGAGTGGGGAGATCTTGAATATGGTATATTTGAATTCATTATTATTCCCGTTGCGGCCTTTTCTTTTACGCTAGCAGTGGCTTTACGCTTAGCTAAATTTAATATAGACGAGCGTCAATCTACTGATTTTTTAGGCATCCCTTCTCCGGCTGCCGCTATATTTACATTAGGACTTTTTCATTGGGTAACTAATTATCCAGAAGTGCTTTATGAGTTAAACACAACTAGGTTGTTGGAAATCGAAGGTGATTATTTAAATCCACTGCTAGGAATGCCATGGCTTTTATTGTTAATACTCCTCTTCATCAGTGCCATGATGCTAATTGAAATCCCTATGTTTAGCCTTAAGGTGAAAAAGTGGCAATGGAAAGGCAACGAGCTAAAAGTCATATTTCTAGTCTTATCCGTTATTTTGCTGGGAATCTGGCAATTGATGGCCCTACCTTTGATTATTGTTTTATTTATCTTAATTTCGATCATCCGCAATTATTTAGTCCCTAAAAAAGACTAATACTAAACCTGCTGACAACAAAAACGCATTATGAAGTTTACGGCTGAAATACAAATTATTCCACTTCCTGAAATTTTCGAACCTCAAGGTCAGACCGTCCTTAGACATCTTGAAAAATTACAGATTAAGGGCGTAAATCAAATGCGGATTGGGAAATTTGTGGCGCTTGAGCTGGTAGCAGAGAACGAATCAGCTGCCCAAGAGACAGTAGAACAAATTTGTCAGAAATTGCTGGCGCATCCTTTAATAGAGACCTATAATTTCCAACTAAACGTGATGGAAGATACCATAATAGAGGCACCAATTGCAGCTGCTGAAGAAGAAGTGATTACTGATACATCTGCTACTTTTACATCCAATAGTAACGAAGAAGAATAGGCTATGCTTTACGTTATTCCCACACCCATTGGAAATTTGGAGGACATTAGTTTACGTGCTTTGCGACTGCTCAAAGAGGTAGATTTTGTACTCGCAGAAGATACGCGCACTTCCAAAAAGTTATTTAACCATTACGATATAGAAACGCAATTGCGCGCTTTTCATGCCCATAATGAACATAAAGTATTAGATGGCTACCTCAGTCTTTTAGAAAACGGCCAAAAAATAGGACTTATTTCTGATGCTGGTACGCCAGGGATTTCGGATCCAGGTTTTTTACTCATTCGGGCCTGCGCTGAGAAAGATATTCCGGTTATTGTATTACCTGGAGCTACAGCTTTGATCCCGGCATTAGTCGCATCTGGATTGCCTTCGGATAAGTTTTACTTTGAAGGATTCCTGCCGCACAAAAAAGGCCGTCAAACCCGGCTGAAATTCTTAGCCGAACAGCAAAATACCTTTCTCTTATACGAATCTCCACACCGTTTGGTCAAATGTTTGCAACAACTATCGGAGCATTGTAGTCCTGACCGACGCGCCTGTGTTTGTCGAGAACTCACCAAAATACACGAAGAGATCAAAAGAGGAACTTTAGAAGAATTGGTCGCTTATTATCAGGACGGTGGTCCTGGAGTGTCTAAGGGTGAAATTGTGATTGTGGTGGCAGGAAAATAAGTGATGAACTATCGAATTCACTTCAACAATTCATCACTTCAATATTTGCCTGCTTAAATATGCAAGGCCCGATTACCTGTAGCAGCTAAGGCTGCTTCTTTAACGGCTTCTGCATAAGTAGGATGCGCATGTGACATCCGAGCAATATCTTCGGCTGAAGCTCTAAACTCCATTGCTGTCACCGCCTCGGTAATTAAGTCTGCGACTCTAGGTCCGACCATATGTACACCCAATACTTCGTCGGTTTCGGCGTGTGCCAAGACTTTGATCATTCCTTCGATGTCCATACTTGCTCGTGCGCGCCCCAATGCTTTCATTGGGAATTTACCAGCTTTATAAGGAATTCCTGCTTCTTTTAATTGTTCTTCCGTCTGTCCAACAGCTGCTACTTCAGGCCAGGTATAAACTACACCAGGAATCAAGTTATAATCAATGTGTGGATGCTGTCCAGCTAAGGTTTCGGCCACCAAAACGCCTTCTTCTTCTGCTTTATGTGCTAACATCGCTCCTTTGATGACGTCACCAATAGCGTAGATACCGGGAACTTTAGTTTCCAGGTTACCATTCACTTCGATGCGACCGCGATCATCGGTAGCTAGACCAACTTTATCTAAGCCCAACTTGTCTGTATAAGGCACACGACCAATAGCCACCAAACAATAATCTGCTTCTAAGGTGAAGGTATCTTCAGAATCTCTTTTCTGAACATCCACTTTTACCTTAGTTTTTAGTGCATCGACATTGGTCACCATATGTTTGAGGTGAAACTTCACCCCAATTTTCTTCAGGGAGCGCATCAGCTCTTTGCTACAATCTTTGTCCATTCCGGGAATAATCCGGTCCAGGTATTCTACTACCTCTACTTCGGTGCCGAGGCGCGCGTAAACAGAACCCAGCTCCAAGCCGATCACACCACCACCAATAATCACCATGCGTTTGGGTACTTTAGTGATTTCTAGGGCTTCCGTTGAGGTAATTACTCGATTACCATCATAATTGAAAGCTGCCGGGGTATTGGGTTTAGAACCCGTTGCGATGATGACCTTATCGGTTTGCAGTTGCTCGGTTGTGCCATCATTTTTATCCACTTGGATGGTATTGGCATCTACAAAAGATCCAAACCCATAATGGACATCAATTTTATTTTTCTTCATCAAAAATTCCACACCTTTGACGGTTTGCGATACAACAGAAGCTTTCCGTTTGATCATTTGTGGCATATTGACTTTGACCTCTTTTACATCAATACCGTGTTCACTAAACTTCTCGATCGCAGCATGGTAGTGCTCAGAAGAATCTAACAATGCTTTGGAGGGAATACAGCCAACATTCAGACAAGTACCTCCTAGAGATTCTTTCTCTATGATGGCCGTCTTCATACCTAATTGGGCACAGCGAATGGCTGCAACGTAACCACCAGGACCAGATCCGATTACGGTAACGTCATATTTCATGTTTGTTGATTTTTTGGTTATTTGTCTTTGTTGTTATTATTATTGTTGTTTGAGTTATTGGAGTTTTTCGTTTGGTTAGGGTTCGGCTTGCGTTTGCCACGGTAGCGTCCTTTGCGTCTGCTATTTCGGCTTTTATTGCTGCCTCCTTTATTCCCTTCTTGATTTTGGGATTGGTTGGCATCCTTTTTTTGCCCCTGTCCTTGGTTTTGATCTTTTTCTTTAGGCTCGTTTGACTTTTTATTTTGGTTCGAATTTTTATTGCGATTGGAACCTTTATTGTTGGACCTGTTTTGGCCGCGGTTATTGTTACTATTTTTCCCCCCCCGGTTTCTTCTTTTGTTGTTGCGTTTTTTCTTACGCCGCTTCTCCTCTTCAGGTAATTCGATGACACCCGTTACATCACCAAAGTCAAACATTTCTTCTTCGGCCTCTTGTAAGACCAATTCAGTGTGTATGGAAGAGAAATCAGCAAGTTTTCCCTGTTTTAAATCCGCTTGTATTTCTATGATTTTGTCAACAGGCATGGCATAAACTTTACCACGATCGCCCTCGATTACATAATACATCACTTTTTTAAAAACATCCGTCTTAATCAAGATGGCCGTTCCTTTCAGTGTTTTTATTTTTTCTGCATGGCTAGGAAAATCTTCTAAGGCCTCCAGATAAGTGTCCAATTCATAGTTTAGACAGCATTTTAAACGTCCACACTGACCAGAAAGTTTGGCTTGATTGATCGCTAAATTTTGGTAGCGAGCAGCAGAAGTAGAGACCGACTTAAAATCAGATAGCCAGGTAGAGCAACAAAGCTCTCGGCCACAAGAACCTATGCCTCCAATACGAGCAGATTCTTGACGCGCACCAATCTGACGCATCTCAATTTTAACGCGAAATTCTTTAGCAAAATGTCGAATTAACTCCCGAAAATCTACCCGTCCATCTGCGGTATAGAAAAAAGTAGCTTTTCGTTTGTCTCCTTGAAATTCGACATCGCCAACCTTCATTTCTAGACCAAGGGTACGAGAAATGGCTCTGGCGCGGACCATCATCGATTTTTCTTGAGAACGTGCTTCATCCAGACGCTCCATGTCCCGTTCATTGGCCCTGCGAATGACATTATGGATAACATCATTTTCTGATACGCGCTTCTTTTTCATTTGTAAGCGTACCAAATCTCCTGAAAGGCTAATGGCACCGATATCGTAACCATTTCCAGTTTCTACAGCGACCCAATCTCCCGTTATGATGCGCAGATGTTGCGGCATCCGATTAAAAGATTTACGCGCGCCATTTTTAAAACTTACTTCAACTATATCAAATGGGTCGGTATCAAAGATTTCTAGGTTAGAAAGCCAATCAAAAGTATTTAAGCGATTGCAGCCACCGGTAGCACAGTTTCCTTTGCTCCCACAGCCACTAGGTGTTCCGTTATCTGATGTTGTACAGGTTGTACATCCTTTACAAGCCATATTTTATATTTATCTAGGGCAACAATTTAAAAATGGGTTACCGTTTTTAAACCATCACTGTAAACAAGTACGCACTATTCTTTTGCATCTAAATAACTCCAGCGTGCTTGTTTAATCGTTGTTTATTAATTAGCATTTAGTTCTGTTTATTTTTTATAAAATTAATTGAACTAAACCCTATTAGGCCTGCACTTTTTGCTTAGGCCTTTTCATAATTTTTGCTAATTGTATGGAGACATCCAACATAATGATTTTTGGATGTCCATTTCTTTCTATATAATAAGCAGCGTCCGTAAAGAGCTGCACCATTTGTTCTACTTGCTCAACGGAAAGTACTTTGACTAAATTTTTCCCTGTTTTAAGTTCTTTCGCACCTAAACGAGAAGGTTTTTCAGGCACTAATTTTAGTTGTAAGAATTCCCTTAAAAAATGCAGGGCATATTGAAAAAATTGCTTTTGGTTCTCCCGACCTAATTTTGCAAAAGCTTCACTCCAAGCGACCAATTCTACCCCATTACCAACATAAGCTTTGCGCAGCCAATCTAAGAATAAAGCCACGTGATCATTTTCTTTTGCTTCGGCTAGCTTGATGGCTTCATTAAAGTTACCTGCTGACCTATATGCGATGGAAGCTATTTTTTCAGCTGCTATATCTGGGTACTTTTGTTCTAAGCCTGCGATTACTTCAGCATCACTCAGAGCATTGACTTTGATGAGCTGACAACGCGACAAAATCGTATTTAAGATTTGCTCTGCATTTTGGGCTACTAGAATGAAAAAAGTATTTTCAGGTGGCTCTTCAATGATTTTTAATAAACGATTGCCTTCCTTACCTAAGTATTCGGGCAGCCAGATTAGCATAATTTTAGACTGACTTTCAAACGTTTTCAAGCTCAGTTTTTTAACAATCGCCAAACATTCCTCTTTCGTAATGTTACCTTGCTTATTCTCTGCTCCAATGTATTG
>CAXIDD010000397.1:0-5473 GCA_964021975.1 uncultured Saprospirales bacterium
CACCTCATACAAACCACTTACCGAATAAGCCCCAGGATAATCATATACGTCTACATAAATCAGGTCTGCATCACTGCCTTTTTCACTTTCTTTGCGCAAAGCAACTTCTAATAACTCCGCTAGTTTAAGATCATCTTGAAAGGTTTTTTTATTCAAAAAAATGCTCTTGACCATAACCGGCTTTTTGTTAGCCAGCACAATTTTATCTTTTGAAAGATCATCTAAAATACCTATATCAAAACTAGCCGCCCTACTTGGAAAACCGAGCATCGGTGTTTGAATTCCATTCACACTAGCCGCCAAACGTGGCACCTCGTCACGGGCATATTGAAACAACTTCATGACATCAATCACTTCTTTGCCTTCGCTGTCTTTACGTGTCGCTAAACCTAACATTCCCTGGAGCAAGGCATAGGTCAATAAACCCTGACCGTATTCACTAGCCTCATAACTCACTTTGTTGGAGGCACTACCCGACAGGACGAACATTCCTGTCCGGTCTTTCATCCGGTCTAGAGCCCGAATTTGGCTGGAGTTCATGGTTTTGGTTCTACCCGTCAAGTTTTCCACAATCTGTCCACTGTTGCAAGCATCGATAATGAGTACTTGCTTCAGCGCCGGAATATCATTGATCCACTGCGTCAATTCCTCACTGGAAATGGTATAGGCACTCAAGGTAGCGGGATCATCCAAATCATCCTCGCTCGCAACGCCCTGAGTTAGGTAGTAAAACTGTGTTTGATCCTGACTACTCTGAGTAACTCCGTGGCCCGAAAAATAAACGACCACAACATCTTCCGCTTTGGCTTTAGCTTTTATTTTTTTGAAAACCGATGCTATATTCTCTCGAGTGGCAAATTGCCATTGGATCACACTATTTTCCAATCCTGTACTATCCGCCGTTGCGGTCGTCAGACAATGTACTTCCAAACTATCTCCGCTGGTAAAAAGTGAGGTGCCGACTGAAGTTAAGGCTTTGGCCATCATGGTGGCGTCCTGATCGGCATATTGGAGATCTAATTGAGTTCCATTATAATCAGAAGTCCCAATGGTAAGCACATATAATTTTGGATCTAATTGGCCGACCCAGGCTGCTTCTATTCCCTCTTCATTTTGCCCTTTTGATTGAGTGCCTCCCATTTTATATTCTAGTTCGATCGCTTGGCTTTTTAGCCAACCCTCTGCGTTGTAAGCTCTGATGCTGACGATATTGATGCTGTCTGGATGACGGAAGAAATAGTTTTTATGCTGAAGTAGGTCATACGCGATCATACTATCTCTCCTGGCATTTTCACGTCGTGGTAATGGGTTAGCTTCCTCTATAACTTCTTTTCCATTGATAAAGATGCTGACTTTACCAATACCGCCGTTGCGCGCTTTGAGTTGGATATTGAGTTGGCTATTTTGGATTTCAGCTTCTATTTTTGGGTAAATTTTTAAAGTTTCAAAGGCTTCAATTTTCCTTAATCTTTCTTCGGACGCCCCCATTAATTTGGATAACAACCCAGGCTCATAATATCGCGCTTTCAATTGCTCTAGCTCGACAACAATCCATTCCTTTTGATAAGGGATCACGTAATAAAGCTCTTGCATCGCTAGCGGACTTGCATCAAATAAACCATCCGGAGTAGTAACAATCCACTTTTGGGGCGT
Organism: uncultured Saprospirales bacterium; assembly: GCA_964021975.1. Taxonomy (GTDB): domain Bacteria; phylum Bacteroidota; class Bacteroidia; order Chitinophagales; family Saprospiraceae; genus DATFKA01. The sequence continues at coordinate 1,654 of CAXIDD010000397.1, forward strand.
TTCATATACCAAGGTTGCTAAAGGTTTACAATCAAGCCCTGGTTTTTCTGGATCAAGGAATTGAAGATCTAAGTTGAAAATTTTATTGGTTTTGTCCTTACTTGCCGTAATCAGGAAATGACCTGAACGTGAGAAGTTGGCAGCATTAATTTCTGAATTATGTCGAATTACCTTTACCTCAGTTCCTCCTTCTAAAGAAAATAGGTTAATATATTCCGACGGTAGTGTTACCATCATTCCATACAGCCAAGGAGCTTGTGGCCATTCAATTTTATATCCATCCGTACTATCAATAGGACTCAATATATTATCCAATAAGCTATACTCCGCTTCTGCTGGTGAGCTAGTACTCAAGATATTAGATTTAAAATCCCACCTAAGACGTTGTTGATTTTCTAATTCCAGTACTAAATAATCATCTAGTTCTGAAATTCCAGCCTTAGTGGCAATCTGAAGCGCAGAATTACCAAATGGATACTTTTGATGGTCTTTAAGTACGTCCCATGCTTGTAAGTTCCCGTTGTATGCTCCCGTGTATAGTTGATTGTTACTTTTATCAAAATGGGTTGTCAAGACTCCTATCTCTTCTTCTACCTTAACTTGTCCAATGGTATCTTTTGTACTCCAGTCATAAAGTTTCAAAATACCAGCCCCATATTGATTCAAAACAATCATATCTATACCTTGTGTTTCTCCAACAGGCTCCCCAAAAGGCTCAATAATCAATACTTTACCGTCTAAGCTAATCCCAGCAAAATCAATATTTTGAAGTTTTGTGTCATACAATTGCTGGGCTTCATTTAAATCCACTATTTGTAAGTATTCTGAAAATTGAACAACTACCTGGGCGGCAGCTTCTACAAAAATAAATCGCTGAAAAGCATAAGGATCAACTATTTTTATAGGTAAAGACCGGACAAAGGCTCCTGAAAGGGGATTCCGTAACTCCCATTTTTCTGCCAAAACCAAGCAAAAACGCCCATCAGGGCTTAGCCTCTTTTCGCCGGGGCAATACCAGGCACTTTTTTCTTGCTTAGTCCATAAATCAATACTTTTTACAGAGTCTCCTTCCAGTAAAATTAGGGTGTGATCTTCAAGCAAACTAGCACCATAAATTTTTCTGCTCGGCATAGATCTAGGGGGCAATATTCGATAAGTAGTATCCGGCACATAAAATAGCGTATCCATCAGCGGTGGGGTAACTTTTTCTTCAGAAATGAAGTTTCCCAAAGTATCTATATCTATTATGACCGATTCTATATAACCACCCCCTAGCGCTATGATTTGTGTGTCGATTGGCGTTAAATAAGGCTGCTCCAATAAAGTGGCTCGACTTACTTCTTTTTCGCCAATAAGCATAATGCGTTGACTTGTAGTCAAGGCCGTGGTCCGAAAAACATCCTCCCTGGAAAAAAGATCTTTGATAAGCAATCCACCATTCGATCCAATACAAATTAGGTATTGACTATCATTTGAAAAATGCATCTCTGCATACAATTCCTCTACATCATGAGTCCATAAGTTTACTCCCGTCTCTGCTAGCCAGAGATTCAATACTTGATCACGATCAAAAGAAGCCATAAATTGACCGTCTGGTGAAACCGTCATTAATTCAATTGGTGCACTATGCCCAAGCGGAACGACCAACTCTGGCTTTTGAGCAAAGGCAAAAAATGGTGAAAGAAATAAGTAAAGTGCTAGATATTTCTTCATGGTTCTAGGTAAAAGTTTAATTAAAGGTCCTTGAGTCAAATAAGCAGGTTATTACCTTTTATTTATCTTTTACCGGATAAGTTACCCAAAAATGAGCACTTCGTTTCAATTATTCCCCCTTCCTGTGATGTGATCGAATTGTTCTTCTAGGGCTTGTTGAAGCTCTAGATCTGCTTTTATTTTAGGAGCTAACTGAATAGATTCGGGTAGTTGGAAATGCTTCCAGGCATCAGGGTGGTAATTTTTTTTATAATAATAAATAGGCGAAAATCGAGGCATCTCAAAGCTTAAATTAGCAATAGAGTTCTCCTTTGATACAGCTTCTGTATTCAGTGTAAACAGCGCCTTAGTTGTTGTATGCAGAATGGATTCTCCATTTGGTTTTTGAGCGACGCTTTGGGTTTCTAAAAGTTTAATCCGATCGACGATGTAAAAATCCTGGTGCTTTTTATAGCTCATTTCTACTTGATAGTCTAAGGGAATATTTTTAGAATAAAAACTAATCTCCCGATCTAAAGCGAGTTGGTATTGAAACTTAACCAAGGCAAAAGAAGCTTTGGTAAGATACATCCGACCAATGTAAATAGCGTTCCGATTTTTTCTGGATGGATCTATTTTAAAACGGGTTTGATTGGATTTGGGGTAAAAAGAAAGTACATAACAAGGCACTCCATTAATTTCTTCTGCTTGTTCGTGCTTAAATTCATAACGATTCAAAATTGCTGGATTCAGGAAATCGTGTTGATACTTAATTTTATCAAAAGCATACAAGAGTAAAGGGTCACTCATTAAAGAGGTTTCTACGCCATATTTACTCCAGTTTTTGGAATGCCGGGCAGCAATGATTATTTGTCGGTCTAGTTTCGTATCGTCAGATTCTAGGGCAGCGTAACGATTACTGTCGGGAAGATTGACAACTGTAGTAGACCACTGTTCCCAAAAATTGGCAGCTATTTTTTTTTGTGGATAAGGCGTATAGTAAGTTTTAGTGATGGCCTCTTTAAGCTGAATATAATGACCGTCCTCTTGAGTGATTTCTCGGTAAAGTGCTTCGTGTAGTAAGGCTTGAGTAGAATAGTTATTATCCGTATTCTTGATCGCTTTTCTGATGATCTTTTTGGGCTTAGGTGGTTTAGTATATTCGAAGATTACCTCGGAGAGGAGTTCTGTAGAGGAACTCAAATTCACTTCAAATGGCGTACTTATTGTTGCCTTTGAATACGGCAATTTCTGTAAATCATACCCGATATAAGAGACGACCATGGTGTCTTGACTCAATAGCTTAGATTGATCAAGTGATACTACCCCGATTCGGTTGGTGGAAATACCTATTCCTGATTTTTTGAAATAAACATTGGCATAAGGCAATGGGGTTTTAGTCTCTGCATCTTGTACAAGAATTTTTAAATCTTGTCCAAAGGAAAAGAGTGGAAAAAAAATAAAACCTAGAAATATAATTCTAATTTTAATCGAAAATTGATTCATTATATTTTTAATAAAACCTATTAAAACACTCATAATCAATAATTTAAAATACAAAACACTGTTATATTTAATAACAGTGAAATAATTTTATATTTCAAAAGAACCAGCCCTTTTCAAATAATCCCTGAAGGCTTTACTTAAGACAAAGGCTTGTTCAAGGATATTTAAAAAATCGGCCCCAGTGGCTTCTTCATCAGATAGATTTCTGGAAACAATAAAACTTTTGAAGCGTAGTAAATCAACATGAGGATGATCTTTTGCATAGCCACGTGGACTCGTTTTAAGGGGTTCTTTGAAAGTAGATAATCCTCCAAAAAAATCCTCAAAATCTGTTTGGTGCAATATGTCTTGTAAGACTTGTCCATCGTAGTCAATAGCATCTCTGATTTTTTTCAGCAGCTCTTTATCGGGATTGTGATAACCACAACCAATAAAAGATTGTCCAGGGCCAACCGAAATATGTAACGGAGAAAAACCATCGCTTTTATCCATGACCGAAAAGGTGAAATAATTTTTATAGATGGGAAGGCTCTGGTTAAAGCGCCGATTGTTATTGATTCTAGAAATGGTCTCCTTCGGTTTGAATTGAGAAAAGTAATCAAAATCATACTTAGACAACAAA
>CAXIDD010000398.1:0-5464 GCA_964021975.1 uncultured Saprospirales bacterium
CTAAGGATTGGTTGATGCTATGGGACAAACATTTCATCTTGGTCTCACCATTCCAAAACCAAGTGGGTAGTGCAGCATCGTGTTCAAAGTAGTTTAAATCTCGATATTCAGGCATTTTCGCCCAGTAAATACCACGCATATATTCCCTCCAACCTAAAATTTGACGAATAAACCCTTCTACCTGAGCGATATCAATTTCATCTTGATGGGCCTGCCAATAAGCTTCGGCTGCCTGAACCACTTCTAGTGGGTCAATTAATTTAGTATTGAGTCCAAATGACAATTTGGAGTGAAACAATAGGTAATCTCTATCGGTCATAGAATCTTGATAACGACCAAAGTTCATAAAGCGCACCTCAAGGAAATGATCTAATAAGTCTAAGAATTCTGCTCTTGTGACCGGCCAATCAAAAGCTTCTGCCTCTACTCTACCAATCGTTTCAATTTTGTTTTGCTCGATTAAGGCTAACAAGGAACTTACATCGCGGAGGTATTCTTTAGGTTTAGGTAAGTCAATTTTCTTAGGGAGTTTTTTTCTATTTTCGGCATCGTAATTCCAACGACCATTGATAGGTGTTTGGCCATCATCTTGCATAAGCACGCTATGTTCTTTGCGCATTTTCCGGTAGAAAGTCTCCATTAAAAACTGTTTTTTACCTTCGAAAATTTGGCTAACAGTTTGTCTCGAGCTCACGAAGTGTTCGGTGTCATAAGCTTCAACTGGCAAGCTTAGCGCAGATTTTAAATCCTCAAATACTTGGTCTAAGCGATATTCATCAGGCAGCTGGTAGCCCAATTTTTCAAAATCATTTTGCTTTAACTGATACTTGATATTACTTGCAATAGATTGCTGGTTTTCAGAATCATCTAGCTTTAGATAAACGACTTGATGTCCCTCCTCTTTTAGCATTTTAGAGAAAGTACGCATCGCTAAGAAGAAACCAATAATCTTTTGGATATGGTGCCGTACATAATTGGTTTCTGAATGACATTCCATCATTAAATAAACCACCTCATCCGATACTTCTTTAAACCAAGTATGTTTATGATTTAACTGGTCTCCAAGAATAACTCTAAGCTCCTTTGCCATGCTGAGGTTTCATTTGTTAGTTTGAGAAACTATTTGAATTTTACATTTGTACAACTAGACTATTTGAGAAGGGTTCAAAAGTGGGAAAGAATTTTTCTATTTAACTTTTTATTTAAATTTTAGCAAGAGTTCTTTAAATACTTTTATATTGTGCCAACTGTATGATTCTATTCATTATAATTTGGTGAAATCTAAATTTTTAGAATCAGAAAGGTGCATAAAGATCTTTCATAATAACAGTCGGGTGATTTCTTACAAGAGCGGAGTCTTGAGACTTACGCTCTCTTTTTTTGTCTCAACTAAGCATTAATAATCTGTCTTTCCCCTATAAAAACTACCAATCATTTGGATAATCTACAAAAGAACCTTTTTTTGTGGGTGAATTATGTATGAAACTTAAACAAACCTAAAAACATGAGTTTAGATAATATTGATCTACTCGTTATTCTAGCCTATTTCATTGGTATTATCGTTTACGGAATTTCTCAATCAAAAAGTGCAACTTCAGAAGATTACTTTCTTGGGGGCCGGAGTTTAACATGGCCCGTTGTTGGTATTTCTTTATTTTCTGCCAATATTTCTAGTTCTACTCTAATCGGTTTAGCAGGATCTGCTTACCTCTTGGATATGACCGTCTATAATTACGAGTGGTATGCAGTAGTTGTATTGGTATTTTTTGCCATCTTCTTCCTGCCTTTTTACCTAAAAAGTGGTGTGTATACCATGCCCGAATTTTTAGAGAAGCGGTATGATTCTCGTTCTAGATACTACTTTTCTTTTATTACCGTCGTTGGTAATGTTTTGATTGATACGGCAGCTTCATTGTACGTAGGAACTATTGTTTTAGGCTTAATATTCCCTAGTTTACCGCCTTGGGTTGTAATCGTATTACTAGCGGCCTCTGCTGCTGCTTATACCATCCCTGGGGGGCTTAACTCGGTTGTAAAAACGGAAGTTATTCAAGCCATTGTCCTCATTTTTGGTTCCATTATTTTAACTTATTATGGCATGCAACAAGTTGGCGGCTGGAGTGGAATGGTCAGTCAGCTAAATGAATTACAAGCCTCCGGCGTCACCGATAAAACAGCAAGCGAAGCCTTGAGTATTGTTCGAGACAACGAGGGTGATTGGTGGCGACAATATGATAGTCCAATTGTACCTTGGTGGGGTTTAATAACAGGTGTACCTTTACTAGGTTTCTACTTCTGGGCCAATAACCAATTCATGGTGCAACGGATCTTGAGTTCAAAGGACATCAATCATGGTCGCTGGGGAGCGCTTTTTGCAGGTTTGTTAAAATTGCCGGTCATCCTAATCATGGTTATCCCTGGTACTATCGCCTTTCTACTGTTCCGTGGTAAGGAATATGCTTACAAGGTTCCAGTATCAGATGCCAATCCAGATGGTCTGTGTGAAAATCTATTATTCTGTACAGATTTCACCTATCCAACTTTACTTTTCGAGCTACTCCCGACTGGCCTACTGGGCTTGGTAGTGGCTGGTTTGTTGGCAGCGATGATGAGTTCAATTTCTGCTACATTCAATTCTGCTTCGACCCTAATTACCATGGATTTTGTCAATAAAATACGCCCTAATATGACCAGTAAACAATTGGTTAGAAGTGGGCAAATTTCGACTTTAATATTGGTTGTTTTAGCTTCCTTGTGGGCACCAATGATTGGTAAATACGGAGACTTGTTCCGCTATTTACAGGATATACTTGGATACATTGCTCCTCCAGTGGTTTCGGTCTTTATTTTAGGATTGTTCTGGAGAAAAGCCAATGGTACTGGTAGTTTTGTAAGTTTGATGTTTGGATTAGGCCTTTCTGCTATTTGGGTAATCGGGATAACCACGGGTATTGATCATTGGTTCTTCCAATTACACTTCCTCTTACGGACTACGGTATTATTTGTACTTTGTTTAGTAGTACACATTGGCGTCAGTGCTGCCACAACCGCTCCTACGGATGAAAAATTAAAAGGCATGGTTTGGTCTCCGAAATTAATTAAAGAAGAAACCGAAGAGTTAGCCCATTTACCATGGTATTTGAACTATCGCTACCTAGCGGTGATCTTATTAATCTTAACTACATTTGTGGTTGGTTACTTCTGGTAGCCTCTAATTTTCATAAAACTTAAAAATAAAAAGCGTGATTCTCGTAAGAGGGTCACGCTTTTTTAATTATATCCCTATATTTACGAAAAAAGACCAGGTGATTAAAGCAACTAATATTAGGAAATCCTATGGACAGCTTGAGGTTTTAAAAGGAGTTGATATTAACATCAAAAAGGGAGAGGTAGTCGCCGTCGTTGGAAAGGCTGGTGCAGGTAAAAGTACTCTACAACATATCTTGGGTACCTTGGACAAAGCTGATACCGGAAACCTTCATATCAATGATCAGGAAATCAGCAAACTCAATGATAAAAAACTAGCTAAGTTTCGAAATCAAAACATTGGCTTTGTTTTTCAATTCCATCATTTATTACCTGAATTTAATGCACTGGAAAATGTTTGCATTCCTGCTTATATTATGGGTAAGAGTGAGCAGGAAACTCAAGGCCGAGCCAAAAAACTACTGGATTATCTTGGGCTAAGTGATAGGCTAAGCCATAAACCGAACCAACTATCAGGTGGTGAGCAGCAAAGAGTAGCGATGGCCAGGGCCTTGATTAATGATCCAGGCGTTGTGCTAGCAGACGAACCATCGGGAAATTTAGATTCTGGTTCTTCCAAAGAACTTCATCAGTTACTTTTTAAATTAAGAGAGGATTTTCAACAGACCTTCATTATTGTAACCCACAACGAAGAATTAGCCGCCATGAGTGACCGCAATCTACATATGATAGATGGCAAGTTGGCGCAATAAACCCCTTTGTGTTTATGGACAACGAACAACCAATTAAAGAAAACAAAACCTTCTCTCAAAGAATCAATAATTGGATCATTGCGGTACGTAAATGGTTCCAGGACTTAATGGATATTGAAGAAGGGGTTGATCGAGAAGGAACCATCATTGCCATTAAAGGCAATAAAAAGATGCGTGGTGCCAACGCGTGGCTCCTCATCTGCTCGATCATGATTGCTTCTTTGGGTTTGGACCTCAACTCTGGTGCAGTCATTATAGGAGCGATGTTAATTTCGCCCTTAATGTCTCCAATCCTGGGGATTGGCCTAGCTGTAGGTACCAATGATCGCGAAGCACTTGACATTTCTTTACAGCACTTATCTTTAGCGATTGTGATCGCATTAGCTACTTCTACTTTCTATTTTTTCATCACGCCTTTTGGGGATATGACCGATGAAATTTTTGGTCGAACAGAGCCTAATTTATTAGACAGTCTGGTAGCCATATTTGGTGGTTTAGCAGGTATTATTTCTACTTCCCGAAAAGAAAAAGGCAGTGCTATTCCGGGGGTTGCTATCGCGACCGCCTTAATGCCTCCTCTTTGTGTGACAGGGTTTGGAATAGCTACTCAAGATTGGACAGTAGCGCTTAACTCCTTTTATTTATTTTTCCTCAACTCGTTTTTCATTGCGATGACGGCTTTTATCATTATCCGTTTCCTCAAGTTTGAAATGCATACTTATGAGGATAAAAAAGAGGCTAGGCGTACGAGAAGAGTCCTAGCATTTTTTAGCTTAATCCTTGTTTTACCTTCTGTTTTTATCCTTTATAATGTCTATCAAAAAAGACAAGATATAAGTAGAATTGAAACGTTCATTAATGATTATATCAACCAAGATCCGGCACAGCGTAAATGTAGTGATTATTCCTTTCTGAGAGGAGATAGTATCAACACGCTGGTATTGGAAGTCTTTGGAAAAGATATCCCACAAGATTCGCTTCCTGTTTTCCAAGAAGCACTGAATGGCACAGGCTTAAAAAACACCAACTTAAGAGTCATTCAAGAATCTGATTTAGATTTGGAAAAAGTCCGGAATATGGATAATCAGTTAAAAGATCTAAATTCAGTGGTGAATCAACTCGAAATTGCAAAAAATGAAAAAGACGCCCAGACTAAATTAATCAATGACTTGAGCGGGAAAGTCGATAGCTTGCAATTTGGCGGTGTCCCATTTGAAAATATCGGACAGGAAGCCAAAGCGCTTTTTCCTAAAATCAAACGAATCGGTTTTGGTGGCGTTCAGCAATCTGACTTTGATAACAAACCCGAAATTCAACCCGTTTGGTTGATTGAGTGGGAAAAAAATAAACGTTCTTACGAAATTACCAGAGACGAAAAAAAGTTAAAAGATTTTCTAAAAGTAAGAGCAGAGTTGGATACCATTATTATGGTACATTATTGATTACTCATTAATTCTAAGAAGCTATTTGGCTTTGGCTTTTGAAAATTTTTATTGATGATTTTT
>CAXIDD010000399.1:0-5459 GCA_964021975.1 uncultured Saprospirales bacterium
AGCTATCGCAAAAGGGCTATTCCGCCCTTAATTTCTTGGGTATCTCCATTTGTAAAACGCAATACTGCTCGGTAGACATAAGTCCCACCGGCCACTAAATTATTGCGGTATTTACCATCCCAACCTACTTGATCATTGCTAGGTGCTAAACCGCGTGCTTCATAGAGCAAGTTGCCCCAACGATCAAATACTTGTAATACTTCAATTTCAGATAAATCTGAACCGCCAAAAATGGTAAATCGGTCATTGATGCCATCTTCATCCGGGGTAAAAACGCTCGGGGTAAATACATTTCTGGTTTGATCTACATAAACAATGACATCATCCGTAATGCTGCACCCAGAAATATCCACAGCGGTCAAGGTATAAGCAGTAGTCAAATCTGGACTTACGAAAGGCTGAGCAGATAATGCACTACTTAGATTAGTAGTAGGGGTCCACACAAAATCTAATAATGGAAAGTTGGCGGTAGGGTTCAGTTGAATACTATCTCCGATTTTCAAATCAATATCTGGTCCTAAATCTAAGGTAATGGCCTCTTCTCCTACGGTTAAGGTAGTAGCCACTTGACAATCATTATCATCTTGAACGACTACTTCATACCTTCCAGGAGTTATGCCATTATTTAGCGTAGGAATTTGAAGTATTTGGGTGAAAAATTGACCATCTAAAGAAAGCTCGTAATTGCCTGTACCTCCACTAACACTGTTGAGGGTTATTTCTCCATTTGGATTACTCGGACAAATAGAAGGAGCGCTACTCCAGCTTACTTCCAATGGTGGAGGTGCCAAAAGTTGGACCGTATCTCCTCCCAAACAACCTACTTCATCCATAATGTTGACAAAGTAGGTACCACTAGACAAGTTGTCTAAACCAGCAGAAAAATCTCCAGTATTCCAGGTATAATTATAAGGCCTTATGCCACCGCTTACAGCTACATTCACCTGGCCATCATTGGCATCTGCACAGCTTACACCAAATCCACCAAAGTTGGTCAACTGGCTGATCCGTACGTCTAATTCACTGACCGTTATTCTCACCGGTGGATCCAGAACTATACCTGGACAGGCACTTTGTACCCCCGTAACTCCAAGCAACTGATAGGTACTGCTGCCCATGGGTTGAACAGAGATTTGATCTCCGTTACTAACACCGTTTTCGGTAATTGGAGATTGATTATTGACGCTGTATAAGATATCATAGCTGGAATCTCCCGAAAGAGCCAAAGTCAATTCGGTCGTTGCACCCGCACAAATAGCGGTAGTGCCCGTCAAACTAGCCGTAATAGGTGCTTCAAAATGTAAATCAATCTCGACAATACTATCACAACCATTTAGGCCTTGCCCCTGCAATCGTTCAATTCCAGTAGGATTAGCAAGGTTATAACTAGTGCCATTGACCACTAAACTATCTATATTACAAAGTGTATCTTGGTAAAACGTACGGATTTCTGGATAGAATTGCACAGCTACATTCACTAAGGAATCACAACCATTCTGTGCGGCATCTTCCAATATTTCCAGTCCCGAAGGATTAGAAATATGATAAGCCACTCCATTGACAAATATTGTATCTGTCTGGCAGATCGTGGGCATAAAATCAAATTCAGGGTTCTGGAGATAAGTTAGGTCAATCTGTACTATGGAATTACAACCATTAGTATCGGCGGCAGGAATGGTTTGCATGGCAAAGGGATTATTTTCATTGTAAACAATCCCGTTAACAATTACAGAATCTCCCGGACAAAGAATTGGATCCACAAATTGAGTATCCACTGGAAAGAAAGCTAAATCAATCGATACAATGGAATCACAACCACTTTGAGCCGTATAAACTTCGGTACCCAATGGGTTTAAAAAATTATAAATTGTTCCATTTATTGCTACACTATCCTCGGCACAAATAGTCGGTCTAAAGTCAGAGGTAAATTGATCTACAAAGGTAATTTCAACAGAAATCAGGGAATCACAGCCACTCAATGCGGCATCTTCAATACGAGCAATCCCACTTGGGTTATTTTGATCAAAACGGGTATCTCCGATATCTAAAAAAGCACTTCGACAAAGAGTTTGAGCGAATTGAGCAGTATCGACTGGAATAAAATCTAGATCAATGAACAAGACCGAATCGCAGCCAAAATTCCCTCCACCGGAGAATGTTTCTGTTCCCATTGGGTTGTTTAAGCCATAGACCACGCCATTGATCAATAGAGTGTCTTCTTGGCAAAGCGTTTGCCGTAAGGTATCATAGACAATATCGATAAAGGTCAAATCTACATAGATCAAAGAATCACATCCATTACTGGCTTGATTACTTAATAAAATGGTATCCAGTGGATTATTTTTAGTGTACAGCTGGCTGCCTATTCTAAGTGAATCATTTTCGCATAAAGTATCGGTGACCAACAAAGTTGGATTGGGCAAGACCCGAACTCCAAAAGTTGTATCTAAACGAATACTACAGAAGGCATCTTCCAGAGTCAAAACTGTTAAAGAGAGGCTATCTGCTGCTTCACAATAAACCAAGGTTTCAACATCACCACTAAAACGCATGGAGTTACCATTTACGGTATCTGTCACATTATTATTGGTCCAGGCTTGTTGTTCCCAAGAAAAATTAAAAGGCGCTGTACCCGCTAATCTAACAGACAGTTCCTGACAGCTAGAGTCACACTGGATTGAGTTACTGATGAAAGAAAGGCTTGGTAATGGGTTACTAATATTAATGGTATCTATTCCTTGTGTAATACAAGTCTCGCTGTCTAAAACCTGGAGTTCATAGATACCTGTGCCTAAATCCCTGCGAATAGAATCGGTATTCCCATCAGACCAAAGAAAAGTATAGGGCCCTACCCCACCACTTACGATGGCAGTTAGTTGACCATCCGTAGTGTTTGGACAAGTCTGATCTTGACGAATAAAGCTGACTGTCATCCCACAATTGGGATTCGTAATCAGCACCGAGGTACTAATCCTACAGGCGTTGGCATCAATAATTTCAAAAGTATATGCTCCTTGAATTAAACTATCAATAGACAAGGCACTCGTATCAACTAAGGCAATTGATCCGGTTTCGGGGCCATTCCATTCTAAAGTATAAGGAGCCACTCCACCATTAAAGCGGATCCCAGCAATGCCATCTCCAGAAGTAGAATTAGTAACTGACTGTATCTCTGAGCCTGCAATTTGCAAGGCTGCTGGTTCTGTGATCGTAGCACTAGTGCTATCGATACAAGCATTGGCATCGGTAACCTTAACGGAATAGATACCCGCCGCTACATTAATAATACTGGTCTGCCCATCCAAGGAATCTACAGACCAATCAATCACTAAGGGTGCCTGAGCATTGGTAATATCTAATTCGAGGGTACCATTTTGGAAACTATGGCAGCTAATGTCAGTTGCACTTAGATTGGCCTCTAAAAGGCATGGTGGAGCCGTTATTTCCAGGCTACAACTTTCTGTACAATTATTGGCGTCCGATAAAGTAAAATCATAGGTACCAGCTTCTAAGTTTTCTAAACTAAAGATGGCTGCGGTATCAAAAGTAAGGGTATCCGTTCGTGCCCCTGACAATAGCAAGGTGTAAGGAAATACGCCTCCTGAAAAGTCTAGTTCCAATTGACCATCGCTACCATTAGGTACCGATACTTCTTGAATAATGGAACAGTTGAGCAATAGAGTATCTGGTTGGGATAGTTCTATTGTCTGGTTCAAGGTACAGTTATTCACATCTGTAATCAAAACAGTATAGATCCCAGCGGGGATATTTGTCAATTGGGTCAGACCAAAAAAGTTAGGGTCTCCCCAATTAATTGTAAACGGCGGCTCGACACTTAAATCAGTAATTTCAATACGCCCTAAATCCCCATTACATTCGATAGAATCTGTAATTAATAAATTGGCTTGAATAGATTTCACCTGTAATTCGATCGTGTCTGATAACATGCAATTACCATTGTTCCCAAATATATAAAGGGAGGTATCCTGACTCAGGCTAAAGGGTAAATTCAATGGACTCCCCAAGCCATTAGGTTGTGCATAATACCCCATATTAGCGGCCAAATTATTGCCCATTAGAGCAGGTATTTCTATCTCATAACATCCTGTAGAATCACTCAAGGCATTCGTAACTAAGGGGGTATAATTCACAGTCAATGAAAAGTTTTCTGTGGCGGAACAGCCTAAAGAATCGGCATAAATGAAAATATTTTGACTACTGTTTAAACCTGTCCCGACTGGGATGATTTGACCGTTTCCATTAGCTTGGGTATAATAATTGGTATTGGCAGGTAGAAATTGTCCCTGGATGGGCTCAAGGGTGAAAGTATCACACACTTCTAGATTAGTAAGGCTTGCCAACTGCGGAGTCCGTGTGACCTGAACTTGAATCCTTTGGGTGGTCCCACAACCAAAATCATTGGTATCTCGAGCTTCTAAGGTTCGACTGATTAAAATTGTATCGCCTGCGAAAAACCGGGTCTGGTCATTGACATCAAAGTAGGCCGCTTCTAAGGTTAAGTTTTGCCCAGTTAGAATTGTCAATACATAGAAGTCACAAACGGCTACATCAGTTAATGGATCCAATTGAGGCGTAGGCTGGATATTGACAAGAATGGTGGCTGTATCAATGCAGGTTTCGCGTCCATCATAAGCATACAGCACCACTGAATCTCGAAGAATAGTACCGGGTACAAAACGGCTTCCCATACCCAATGGCTGAGAGAAATAACCTTCGTTTCCCGTTAAATTATTTCCCGTAAGGGGCTCTAAAATAATAGAATCACAAACCATTGTATCTCTAAATGGAATATCTAAATCTACCTGCGGTAGGACCCGTAACACAAACGAAGTAGAATCAAAACATCCTAAATCTTCATCATAAATAAACAGGCGTAATGAATCAAGCAAAAGATCACCCGGCGAATAAATAGTACCTGTCCCCAAAGGACCATCCGAATAAACAGGTGCGTTTAATTGCGTTCCTGTAATAGCAGGAACGCGAAAGGAATTACAAGCTAAAGTATCTTGTACGGTAGTCAGTTGTGGCGTAAGACCAATCCGGACCTCAAAAGTATCCGCGGCTACACAACCGACTTCTGTTTGATCAAAAGTAAAATAGGTCCCTGTACTGCGTAAGGTATCTCCTGGTTCATAGCGATTCCCCTGTCCTTCAGGAGCATCAAAATAGGCAACATCAGTAGTTAGTTCAAGGCCGGAGATCGCAGGTAGAATAAAAAAGTCACAAACCAAAGTGTCTGGTAAAGTATCTAAAATAGGCTGTGGATTGATAAACAGCCGCAGCTGTTGGGTATCTAAACAACCAGGATTCCCAGCAGTTAGAAATAAAATCGTACTATCCGTGAATATGGTTCCCGCTTGTAGAGTATCTCCTTGTCCTAGTGCTGCCGTAGTAATAACTTCATTTCCTATTAAATCACCACCCGTAATTGGAGGCAA
>CAXIDD010000400.1:0-5434 GCA_964021975.1 uncultured Saprospirales bacterium
CCACTTTAAAAATTGAAGTAAATACCTTATTCAATGAAACGAGTCGGGAATTACGCGTAGATGTGGATATTGAGGCCTTATCTCCCATCAATGAGCCCGTTTTAAAGCTTAGTGTTATGCTGGTAGAAGATCGGGTTGCCGATGTCCAATTGACGCCAGATGGTAAAAACCCAGACTATCTACACCGACATAATCTAAGGGATATGCTCACCGCTTTTAATGGTAATAGCATTGAACCCAATATGGCTATTGGAGATCAGGTTAGTAGAAATTATTTTTATACCTTACCAACGGAATGGCAAGCTGAGGAATGCGCCATCATTGCATTTGTACACTTGGATGGTGAGCAAAAGGATGTATTACAAGTTGAAAAAGCCGAGTTATAACTATCATGAAAAAAACATTTACCAAATCCTACGTTTTTTGCTTTTTAAACTTAATGGTTATCGCTTCATTAAGTGCCCATTCCCCTGTCGAAAAAGGAGATTATCCAACGGATTATTTTCGGGCACCGGTAGAAGGTGAAGTACGTTTATCCGGAACTTTCGGTGAGCTACGAAGTAATCACTTTCATTCTGGGATTGACATCAAAGGCTTCCGGGGGCGTAAAATTGTTTCAGCTGCAGAAGGATATATTTATCGCATTAATGTTCGGGCGGGGGGATATGGTAATGGTTTGTACATCAAGCATCCAAATGGCTACATTACCGTCTATGGCCACCTCAATAGTTATTCTAAAGAAATTGCAGACTTCGTAGCAAAATGGCAAGCCGATAATCACCAATTTGAAGTGGATTATTATCCTGATTCAACAGAATTCAAGGTGACAAAAGGTCAACAAGTAGGTACCATGGGGAATACAGGTTATTCTTTTGGCCCACACCTACATTTTGAAATTCGGGAAGCAAAAACAGATAATCCTATCAATCCATTACACTTTGGCATCCAAGTACCAGATAGTCGAGCACCTTTAATGAATCAATTGCGAATTTTTGGCTTGGATGAAAACACCTTAACTACTCAAAAGAAAACCTATAAGCTCCAAAGCACTGGGGCAGGCCGATACAGCGTGAATAAAGATACCCTACTCATCCAGGCAGAGCAAGCAGGTGTAGGCATTAAAACTTATGATTTAATGGATGCCGTTCGAAATTGGAACGGTGTTTATAAAATTGCCATGTTAGTAGATGGTCAACAACAATATCAAATAGAATTAGATCAATTTTCTTTCGAAGAATGGGCTTACTTGAATGCCCATGTAGACTATCAGGACGTACAGGAAAATAAAAGTTATTTCAATCGGTGCTATAAAATGCCCGGCAATCAGTTTTCTGGCTATGATTTAAGTGACAACAATGGGATCATCACTTTGAATGAAGACAAAGCTAAACGCATAGAAATCATCTCTTCTGACTTTAAAGGAAATGAAACGCGGGTCGGTTTTTGGTTAAAAAAAGCGCCGGGTCCGCTAGCAACTCGCAATAATAGCTACAATTATTTCCTACCGCATCAGCAAGAAAATCAAATCAATAATTATTACCTCTACCTCAAGTTTCCAGAAGGTATTTTTTATGAAGACCTGGAAATGGAGTATCACTTTGACCAAGCACAGGGGCCTAATATTTTTTCAACTACACACTCCATCCACAACCCCTTAACACCCATTCATAAAAGCTTTGAAATAGCGATCCGGCCCTCTTTGATTCCTGAACAACTAAAGGAGAAAGCTTTTATCGCTCGTTGTAGTGAGAACAATCAAATTACCAATTGTGGAGGTAAATGGGAAGCGGGTATGTTGCGCACACGCGTCGGTAGTTTTGGTGATTATGCAGTAATGATCGATACGGTACCCCCGAAGATTCAAGCCGAAGATTTCCGTACTGATTTAAGAGGACGAAAAAGTATCAATTTCAAAGCGACCGATGATATTGGCAGTAGCCTTAGCTACGAAGCCAACATCGATGGCGAATGGGTACTACTAACTTATGATTTAAAATATGATCGCTTTACGCATACCTTAGATAAAAATTTAGCTCCAGGAGAGCATCTATTCCGTTTAGAAATCACCGATGCGCTAAATAATGTAGCTGTTTTTGAAAAAACGTTTCTGCGATAACTAATCCTTCAAAATAGCAGCTCCAATGGCACAATCCAAACATTTTTTGTACTGACAATAATGTTTATACAGCTGAATCAAGCCCTGACTTTGGCCGGCACTTTTCGCTTCAATTCCACGATCTTTCCACGTACGGATCAAATGATTGTTTTCAGCAGGGATTTGTTCGAGTAGTTGCAAAGCTCTTTCAGTATATTCTACCATTTTCATTTTCTTACCATACAAAAAGATAAATGGGATAATGGTATTGATTAATATCAGGTTAATGGTTGAACGGCCCAACCTTTTCGTTCGTCGTTGCGTACTTGGATGGTCTAAACGGAAGTGGTCTTTCCAGTAATAACTGGTTTTGACTTCTAGCATGTGGTAAGCCTCTTCAATTGATTGCAGCGCCAGTACTTTGCTAAATAAATATTGACTTTGCTGTACTAGCAAAGCCAATTGCGCAATGCGTATACTCGGAAAATGAGCAGGTCGCATTCGCGCAAACTTCCACATCACAGCTGGCATAGCTTGCAGATCATATTTGTGGCGCAAAAACTGATATTCCTGCTGTAATTCCCTCGGATAATCTTCCTGGAAATCTTGCCCCTCTAATAGTCCCGCCTGGCCAAACAAAATTGCTTCAACTTGTACCAGATTACCTCGATGCTTTTGCAACAATAAAAGTGGCGTTCTACGGGCCAACATTTCCAGCGGATCTTTATTAACAGGCAGGCCCAGGCTTTGTGCTAAGGCCTGGTAAAACACTTCTTCCCAATGGTTTTGCTGACTAGTCAACATCCGATCCCAATATTGTGTCTTTTGATCGAGGCGTTCGATTAAAAGGCGATCCAGCCAAAGGGCTATTTTAATATCGGCAATCCGATTTAGAGATTCCTGGCAAGGAATTTTATGCTGATTATAGGCCAGTTTTTTATATTTCAAAAAGAGTTGAGGTGTCGTAATGGGTTTCAATTCCAAGCAAGGAATTTCCTGGCCATCAGGTCTGTAAATGACTTCATCTGCTTCCCAGACTACATGCAAAATGACATTGCGATAAGCAGGGTCATGCTGGTGTTGGTGCTTGAGCCAATCACTGGCTTTGACGTGTATTTCTACATGACCGGCCCACAAAGTATCGTCGATTTGAACTTTAGCGTGGAGGAAATCGGGCCCAGCGTTGGTATTAAACTCGCCCGTCTGTAAGAGTTGGATGGAAGCACCGCGTGTCGTCAACAAAGTAGACTGCTCAATCCGACGATAACGCCAGATGAACTGTACAAAAGATTCTTTCAAAATGAAATGCGTTTGCGGATGCTAAACCATCTATAATTTGCACGGAAAATAATAGAAAGACAAGGCATAGAAAGCTTTTTGTCATTTACCTAACAAAAACTATCTTGCCCAAAATTCTAATAATATGCCACTCCACACCATCAAAACTATTGACATGCACACCGGCGGTGAGCCCTTGCGGGTAATCCTAGAAGGCTATCCTGAAATCAAAGGCGATACCGTTTTAGCCAAACGACAATACTTAAAAGATCACTTGGATCATCTACGCACCGCCTTGATGCACGAACCCCGTGGTCACGCTGATATGTACGGTTGCCTGATTGTACCTCCCAATGATGATGGCGCAGATTTTGGAATTATTTTTCTGCACAATGAGGGGTATAGTACCATGTGTGGTCACGCCATCATTGCCATCGGGACTTTGGCGGTACAATTGGGCTGGGTGCCCCTGACCGGACCGGAAACCATTATCAAAATAGATGCACCCTGTGGCCGGATTACGGCCTTTGTTAAACATGAAGGCAGCCAAGTAGGATCGGTACGTTTTCATTGTGTACCTTCTTTTGTCTTGGCAGCTGACGTAGCCGTTGATGTTCCAGATTTAGGGACAGTTACTTGTGACATCGCTTATGGAGGCGCTTTCTATGCCTATGTACAAGCCAAAGATTTGGGTTTGACTTTAGACAAAACCCAGTATCGTTTATTAATCGAAAGAGGTATGCAAATCAAAAGGGCTGTGATGGAGTCCAATCTTCCAGTTGAGCATCCATTTGAAGTCGATTTAAGCTTTTTATATGGCACCATTTTTATGGATAAAAGTGATACTCCAGGTATCGATAGCCGCAACGTTTGCATCTTCGCAGATGGTGAGGTGGACCGTTGTCCGACTGGCTCAGGTGTCTCAGGCAGGATGGCCATTCACCATTTGAAGCAAGAATTAGCCTTTGGTGATGCTATGCGAATCGAGAGTATTACCGGAAGTGTCTTTAGTGGAAAAGTAGTGGAACTAACGACTTATGGAGATTATCCCGCAGTGATCCCGGAAGTGGAAGGCCGGGCATTTGTTACAGGCTGACTGGAGTTTGTGATTGAGGAGCAGGATCCTTTTAGATATGGGTTCTTTTTGCGGTGATTGGTGGCCTGTAACGTTATACTTGTGTGAAAAATAAAACGGTTGTCTAACTTAGATTTCGCTTTAAACAAGTCTCCATCTGAGCTTATTGCTTCATGAAAAGGCAAGATACAAATCAATAAAATTTGCGTACAAAATTAAGGCCATAATTAAAACGAAAATAAAATTCCCAAATGTCGCGCCATATTTTTTCCAGAAAGAATCTTCCTTACTTCGAATACTTTTGATCCCATTGAGGAGTCCCATAAACATTAGGATAAAAGCAATTAAACCCAATACCACTGAAAATAAGCCTGGAATTTTCCATGAGCCAAATTCTGAATGAAAGGTCAAATTGAAAAGAATGATGAGGCCATAAAAAAGGAGGCCGTAAATCAGTTGTTTAAATGATTTATTAGCAAATTTTGGAGTGGTCTTTTCTTCAAAATCATCTAGTATTTCTTCCTTCATTTTATTAGTCCTTTATTAGGCTCTTTCGGCTCAATCAAGTCCCACTTATTTCCGTATAAATCCTCAAATACAGCCACCGTTCCGTATTCGAATTCGGTTGGTGGCCGCAGGAAATTTATCTTACGCCCGGTCATTTTATTAAAGTCTCTCCAGAAGTCGTCTGTGAATAAGAAAAACCCGACTCTTCCTCCCGTTTGGTTTCCAATACTTTCTATTTGACGTTTATTAGCCGCTTTGGCTAGTAGTAGGCAACATTCTTTAGCTCCTGGAGGGGCGACCATGACCCATCTTTTATGTTCATCAATTTTGGTATCCTCAAGAAGTACAAAATCTAATTTCTGCGTATAAAATTCGATCGCTTCATCATAGTCTTTAACTACTAATGCGATGTGTGCTAAGCGTTGGTTCATGGGTTCATGGGTTCATGGGTTCATGGGTTCATGGGTTCATGGGTTCAT
>CAXIDD010000401.1:0-5433 GCA_964021975.1 uncultured Saprospirales bacterium
AATGAAAAAACGAATCATCGGTATTGACGTGGCTCGGGCACTAGCAGTCATCGGTATGATTATTGTAAACTTCAAAGTCGTGTTTGGTGCGAATGGAGGAGGAGTTTTAAAGGGTTTTGCTCAGGTTCTTGAAGGGAAAGCAGCGGCGATGTTTGTGGTGTTAGCAGGAATTGGCCTAGCTTTAATGACCAATACTGCTCTTAAGAATCAGGACTCCATTAAAATCAAAAAAGCACGCCAAAGAATCTTCAAAAGAGCGATGCTTCTTTTTGTAATTGGACTTTCCTATATCTCCATCTGGCCAGCCGATATTCTCCATTTTTATGGAGTTTATATGCTAATTGCCCTGTGGTTTATTAGAAAGAAGCCTAATTTTATTTTACTTGGGGTATTGGGCATAATAGTCTTATTTCCGATACTATTACTTTTAATAGATTATGAAACGGCCTGGAATTTTCCCACTTTATCGTACGCAGATTTTTGGACCATAAAAGGCTTTTTTCGAAACCTGTTTTTCAATGGTTTTCATCCGGTGATTCCCTGGGCTGCATTTATGTTATTTGGTTTATGGTATGGAAAGCAGGATTTGCATAATCATCAGTTTTTAAAGAAGTCCCTATGGGGTGCTCTGTTGATTTTTATCCTAACCCAGATAACTTCTGCAATTTTGTTGCAAACGCTTGGGAAAGGTGATCCGGTAGTCCTGGACGAATTAATTTTAGTGCTAGGCACTAGCCCGATGCCACCGATGCCGCTTTACATGATAAATGGGATTTCTATTTCCATCTTTATTATCTCTGGCTGTATTCTTTTGTCCAAAAAATACGAAAACAATACCATCATCGGAGCACTTAATAAAACAGGACAATTGGCACTTACTTTTTATGTGGCTCATGTAGTCTTAGGTATGGGATTGGTAGAGGTGTTTGGTCCTTTAGAATTAGGCAATTATTCTATCCAGTTTTCTTTGTTTTATGCTTTGGCTTTTAGCTTGTTTTGTATATTATTTGCAGTGATTTGGTTAGATTACAAAAAGGCTGGTCCATTGGAATGGATTTTTCGGAAGCTAACGAATTAAGTGCCGAATATGAAATTGAATTCAAAGCAAATCGTTCTATTATCCCCTTTTTAGTTCTGGTTCCCAACCTTATCGTAGCGATCGTGGCCTGAGAAATCATTGATAAATGGGCTTTCGTTCCCATGATACTTGATGGTTGGACGATTTTCTCCCACTTTTTAGTAGATTTCTTTAATTTATCCGTTCCTGCCTAATTGGATTTATTAGGGGGAGAAATAAGGAGCTGACCAAACGTTTTGAACGTTCACAAATAATTCCTAATTATCAAAACAAGGTCAACTCCTAAAATTGATAGAGACAAAGTATTTATTGCTCTTTGGGTTGATGATAATAATTGTCAAAAAGTACCCCTATAACCATGATCAAAACGGGCTCCTTTGCCATCATTGCGCAAATACATCTGATTACCACCGGTGCTTTCTAGCCATTGGAATAAGCTGTTGCGTAATTGTTTTGCAATAGGCGCGTATTCCGGATCGCGGATTAAATTATTCATTTCATTGGGGTCATTTTGGATGTCATATAGTTCGTTTAAATCCCAAAGTCCATGGTAGCGGATGTATTTGTATTGCGGCGTCCGAACGGCGTGTACGGTTGGCGTCTGTGGAAATGGTCTTTCCCAAAAATACTCGTAATAAATGGTATCTCGCCAAGCAGTTACCTCGTCTCCGGCCAATAAGGCCCTGAAGGATTCACCGTCAAATTCTTCGGGAATCGGAGCGCCAGCGATTTCTAAGAAAGTTGGTGCCAAATCAATGTTTTGGATGTTTTCTTCTAGAACGTCTACGGTTTCTCCGACTCCGGCACCCATGGCAAGCATTGGTACGCGCATAGATTCCTCATAGGCTTGTCTTTTATCAATTAGACCGTGTTCTCCAAAAGAAAATCCATTATCACCCATGTAGACAATCAAAGTATTTTCCATTAAGCCCTTGGCTTCCAATGTTTGAATGATTGCTCCAATACTTTCATCAACACCCCGGAGGGTTTCACAGTAATCGCGGTAGAATTGTTCGAAATCAGTTTGCCCATGATACATAAAATCCACACCGTGCCAGCTGTAACGCTGTTTTTTGACCCATTCAGGAACATCTTCGTAATTGTATTCCTCCGCACTTACGGTCGCTTTTTCGTGTCCAGGTGGATACATAGTTGGAGGATAGCTTATAGGCTCCTCAGCGTAGCTTCCTTTGTGTTCGGGGGAAGGGATAAACTCTGCGTGAACTCCTTTATGTGAAATGTACATAAAGAAGGGCTTGTCGGTTTGCCGATTCTCTAAAAAACGCTTAGAATAATCGGTGATCGCGTGGGTGACGTAAGTACTGTCACTTGGTTTTTCTTCGGTTCCATTTACATTAAAAACACTGTTCCAGTAGTGACCTTGCCCACGGAAGCTGGCCCAAAAGTCGAAGCCAGGGCGTGGGTTACTGTTGTGCTCCCCCATGTGCCATTTGCCAATATAGGCAGTTTCATAACCTTGTTCTTGTAGGTAAGCAGGGAAAAAGGTGGTGCCTCCTGGAACTAGACTTTGATTATCCACCACACCATGGTGGTGGGTATATTTTCCCGTAAGGATACTCGCTCTACTTGGAGAGCAAAGAGAAGTCGTAACAAAAGCATTTTTGAGGTGGGCTCCTTCTTTTGCCATCCGATCCATATTAGGGGTCTCAAGGAAGGGGACCTTATTCATAAAACCCATAAAGTCATAGCGATGATCATCACTGAGAATAAATATGATATTGGTCTTTTCGCTAAGGTCTCCTGTAGTTTGTGGCTCTTTCGGACTACTACAAGATGGGCTTAGTATAAACAATAACAAGCAGGATAAAATGCTTAATTTCATAGTATAGTTGGTTTATTCCGTTTCTTTAATTGGACTTCTTTTAGAAATGCCATTTTCGCTAAAGGCTTCTACCTGATAATAGTATTTCTGATCAGTATTTAAAGCACGTAACTCGTATTCGTTAGTCCCATAAATCATAGCAGAAAGATTGAGTTTATCTGGGTGGATTCCCCAATAAACCACATAGCCAGTTGCACCTTTTGAGGTATCCCAAGTGAGTAGAGCATTGCGCCGATCATTCTCTCTTTTTACTTTGAATTTAGCAGGACTTACAGGCGGAGTTTTAAGCCCTTTGCCAAAGACTCTAAATTCTGAAATGGCCAAGTATTCGTTGGTGACATTTTTGTGTTCATACTTTATATAACGTGCTTGTACCGGCTCTGGCAATTCCATATAAAAATGGGGATGATCTTCTTGATTATTAGAAAGATCTGCAATCGATTTCCAGTTCTTTCCATCTTTAGAAGCCTTGATAATAAACTGTTGGTTTAAAGTATCTGGCCGGCCAAAAATTTTGCTGTTGTAATCTTGAAAATTGATTTGTAAAGCTCGAATGGTACTTTCCGCTTCTAAATCAAGCATTACATAAATGGAATCATGATTGGCCTCGGATACCCAATAAGAACGAATTTCTTCATCATTGATGTTTTCAATTCCTAAGTTTCGGATTTGCTCTAGCATATAACCACTGTCGCTTTCATCTACTACATTGAGGTCAGCTTCCATCAACTTTGAATTGGTGCTTACCGGCTTATTATAAGACAAGAGCATCCAACCGGTAAAACGTTTTTTGTGATCTGCTACCTCGGTTTCTGACAAGTAGTGGGGATAATCTCCATAAGCTGTATTGACGAACATTTGTCCGTCTTCTTCAAACCCAGCTGGATACATTCCGATACGTCTTTCAAATTTATAATTAACGCTTATCGCCATGGTAGCAAAGTGCCAGTGATTCCCATTATTATCCTTTACCGTACTTCCATGCCCAGATCCTTTTAGAAAACCGCCTGGTTTATAGGAAATGGGGTTGTAAGGTGCATATTCAAAGGGGCCTAGTGGACTTTTGCTGGTGTAAACCCCATCTGCATAAACATTCCATTGCGTACCAGGTGCACCATATTCGAGGTAATAAGTATCTCCGTGTTTAACCATCCATGGTCCTTCGATGTAGGGTTTAAGATCTGATTTATGATCTTGTCCAAAGCGCTCCCAGCCGTGTTTTTCAGGCTCGAGATTAAATAGAGGTATTTGTTCGCCTATTGGTACATAAAAGTTGTCAGCATCCAATTCAATCCCATGAATGGGCCATTTATTGGAAGATTCCTCATAGAGGTAAACCTTATGGTCATCATCGACAAAAAGGTTGGGATCTTGTACGCCTCGGGGCACATTGATGACCGCAAAATTAGTAGTCCAATCGCCAATGTCTGGATTTTTACTTTCAATAACAGCACCACGCCCGGAGGGGTCGCCAAGAAGGATGATTTTATCTCCTTTGACTGTAGCTGCGGGAGCATTTGAGCCATTGAACTACCAACTTTGAGGGCGGATGAATTTCCACTTATTCATATCTTCTGAAACCCAATAGCCATGAGAGCGGGTAACAAAAAGGTAATATTTTCCTTTGAAATTGACTATAGCAGGATCTGCTCCCGAGCGGTAAGAAACATTGTTCCTTGCTCGGTAATGGGACATATAGGTATAATCAATATCAATTGGATTACAATAGCTTGTTGGGTTATTCCAAGCCGTGGGCTGGGAGCATATTTGGTCCTGCAAACACAGGGTTAATATGCCCCAAACCACTAGAAACTTAGAGTATCTTGAATTGATCAATTGTTGAATTAGTGGGGTAGCGATTTGCTGAATTGAATTCATGTGATTTGATTTATTGATATTCAAAACTTACGACCTCCACATCCCGAGAATTAGGGCCTACCATCACCTCGAATTTTCCTGGCTCTATCACCCAATCTAAATTTCCATTATAGAACTTCAACAGTTCTTCATTAAGGGTGAAGGTTACAGTCTTGGTCTCACCGGGATTAAGTTCAATTTTTTCAAAACCTTTTAATTCTTTCATGGGCCGACTAATGCTGCCAACCACATCTCTTAGGTACATTTGTACCACTTCTTTACCTGCTCGTTGTCCGGTATTTTGGATGTCAATACTTACTTCTATAGTTCCTCTCCTAGATAGTTGCCCAGAAGATATCTTTAGGTTTTTATATTCGAAATTTGTCTAGCTCAGGCCATATCCAAATGGGAATAATGGGGCATAGGGAATATCAAGGTAATGAGAGCGAAACTTTTGGTGATTCGCTAAAGTATCCGGCCGACCTGTATTTAACATGCTGTGATAAACTGGAATTTGACCAAGGTGAACCGGAAAGGAGGCAGTCAGCTTCCCAGAGGGATTGACGGCGCCAAACAGCACATCTGCAATGGAGTTCCCTGCTTCAATTCCAGTATGCCAGACATCCAGGATCGCATCCATATTGGCTTCTTCCCA
>CAXIDD010000402.1:0-5421 GCA_964021975.1 uncultured Saprospirales bacterium
AAGGTAATTGTTTTAATCATTAGAAACTATAATCTCATATCAATTTACATATTAAAAAAAAATTAGTATGAAATCAGGGCCTGACATATAAATGACAGAAAGCTTGCTACAATTTAAAACAAAACTTTATACTTTCACAGCATCAAAAAACTACATTTTGTAGTTGTTTAACCTTTATTTATCTAATAAAATTTTTTATGACAAAGATTATTTCAAATGTTCGCCTGTTTAGAATTACACTAAACCAGACCTTACCCTTCATTTTGGGTATCTTAATTAGTTCATTTGCATTCACATCCTGTACGGATGACATGCAAGGTAACGACATCAGTCCAGTAATGGATAGTCAAGGAAAAACGATAGAATTAGCTCCAGAGCCCGAGGAGTGGATTCATATTGAAGGAACGCCAAGAGCTGAATTAAGAACAACCGAAGCTCCTGGAGTTGACCGTGGTCGTTTCAATATTAGCCTTAAATACGTGGTTCCAGTAACTGAAAGACAGCAAGAAGTTTTTGAAGCTGCTGCTGCCCGTTGGGAAAGAATCATCATTGGTGATGTTCCTTCTTTTACAGGAACCCTCCCTTCTGCCTTTAATGGATTCCCTCCTGCTGTTGATGGTACCCTTGATGATATTCTAATCGAGGTAGCACTGGCACCAATTGATGGCCCTGGAGGTATCCTTGGTCAGGCAGGTCCTAGATTTGTTCGCACCTCAGACTTTTTGACTTTGAGTGGTGTTATGTTTTTTGATGTAGCCGATCTTGATTTCTTGGAGCAATTAGACTTATTTGAGGAAGTGATCGTGCATGAAATGGGCCATGTTTTAGGTGTAGGTACGCTTTGGGGTTTCCAAAACGACTTGCTTCAAGATCCTAATGGTAACCCTTATTTTGCTGGTAGAACTGCAAATGTACATTGGAATGCCGAAGGGGGGTCTGGTGAATTACCAATCGAAGACATCGGAGGTCCTGGTACTAGATTAGGTCACTGGAGAGAGTCTGTACTAAGAAATGAATTAATGACTGGATTCTTAAACTTGGGAGAAAACCCATTAAGTAGAATCACTGCTGGTTCCATGAGAGATCTAGGATACAAAACGGCAATTGTTGGAGATCGATATGATCTTCCGGAAGGTGCAACGGGTGTAGAGATCGACCAAGCTTCCGCAGGAGAAGGACTAAACATTGGAGAAATGGAAGTTACTCTCATGCCAATTGGTTCTGTATCTAGCAACTAAAAAAATTAGCAAAAGCTTTCTATAGCTCAGCTAGCCGATCCTGGTATTTTCCAGGATCGGCTATTTTTTAATAGTTACTTTATTGACCACATTTCCATCTACATCGTAATGAATAAATTCAATCTGAGGTTTGTTCTCGTCTCGGTATACCTTTACAGCTAAAAAACCGCCCTTCACTCTTAAAAATTGATGTTCAGGTCTTACATCATTGGCATTCCAGCCTTGCGCATGAAAATCACTTACCGGGCCTTGGCTAAACTCTCGGAGGCCCGTTTTGGGATCAACAGAAACATATTGCCAATGCCGATCACCATTAATGACAAATACATTGTGATCTGCTAGATACTTTCGCAACCACTCCCCTTCCGTTTGAAAAGAAGTATTGGAGTGATTGTCATATTTACCCTTTGCACGATCAGGTCCCACAATTGGCGTAGGTGAGACCAAGATCTTAAAGGTTGCATCAGAGGACTCAAGCGTTTGTTTAAACCAGCTGATTTGTTCTTTACCCCAAATGGTCTTTTTTGGGCTATCGGGCGTTTTATTATTGCTTCTAAACTCT
This sequence comes from uncultured Saprospirales bacterium, assembly GCA_964021975.1. Classification (GTDB taxonomy): domain Bacteria; phylum Bacteroidota; class Bacteroidia; order Chitinophagales; family Saprospiraceae; genus DATFKA01. Next base: position 1,801 of record CAXIDD010000402.1, read on the forward strand.
CTTACCTCGGCGATCCATATTTGTAAATCCTTCCCCCAACGGAAAGTACGATAAGGTTTTTCAAAGATTGGTACTTGTTCTCTCCAAATCAATAATCCATCCTCATAACTTAAATCCCCCAATGGGGTTGAGAAAGGCGTTGCATCATCTTTTAATAAATCGTGATCGTCTTTTTGCAGGTAGGCTGGCGTATTTTTGTAGAACCCCATTAAAGCTGGCCAAGCATTCATGGCATGCCATTTGTGTCTTGCCATTTCTACATTGTGGACCATTGGGCCCGGTTTATCGTAATAAACATAATCTCCTGTTTGACAATGAAATAGTGGATTTAATTTAAGCATACTATCATAAATCTTGAATCCGCGAATACTATCATCATGAGACCAAAAATACTGACAGGTCGACGAGGTAAAGAATACAGGTACCGTTTCATCGGCTGATGGAGCAGTTGTAAATCTACCTTTTATCTCCGTTACTGGTAAACCTTCCGCTTTTCTACCTTGGATAAGAACTGAATAGCTTGTGTTCGAATTTAAGCCTACAAATTGCATTTTTATGGTGAAATCTTTATATCCAGATACATACGCCCATTTGGTGTTTATGACTGTATCTTTGGCACTTAGGCTGATTTTTACCTGCCCGGATACGCCTTCAACTGCTCCATCCATTTCACTTATTGGCATATTGTTGTCAAAGTCCAATGGAGGCCTGAAAGTTGCTTTTTTGCGTTGGTGATAGATAGCAACAGGATCTGCCGTTTTACATAATCTCGTCAAAATAATAGCGGATGTATCCGTGACTTCTCCTATTTTAAACCCTGTTGTGAAGGAAACATAATCCTTACTTTGAGCGGAAAGACAAAAACTCGCTAAGAATATTAAATAGCAAGATATTAGTACTCTTTTAGTATCCATTGATTCGTAATTTTAGTATTCCTCATAAGTACCAATCGACCTCAAATATTTTGCCCAAACGTCAGCAAATTACTATCTGGATCTAGTAAGGCAAACTCTTTCTGCCCCCAAGGCTTGGACTCTAATGCGCCGTTTGGATGGATGGGGACCTTCTGATCGAGCAATGATTGATATAGTCCTTCAATATCATCCGTTCTAATATAAATTTGCCCATAATTTTCTTTTGGATTCAGTGCCCTAAATTCAAAAAAATGGATTTCAATCTCCTCTTTTCGAACCATTAAATAGCCTTCATATTCGCCTATTTGTTGAAACCCTAATTGGTTGACATAATACTGTCTTGTAATGGATTGATCACGCATAGGCAACTTAGGATGGATGTTTGTCAGCATGGTTTTATTGTTTAGAAGGAGTTCCAGGACCTACCTTAGCGTCTTTGAACCAGACTTCGGTATAGCTACCATTAGCGTATTGTTTTTCTAAATCTCCGTCATAAATATTTGACCCCGTACTCCAAACCATATTGGTTTCAGGTGCTTTACCATTGGTTTGATTATAAGCTCCCTGTTTGAAATATTGCAATTCGCCGGCATAGGCAGTGGCTTGCTCCGTTCCATCTCTGTCGATTACAGCGTATAAAGTCCTTATTTGTGCTGGTATATCTGAGTCTTTAATATAATCGGATGCAATTAAGCTTTTTGTAAAGGTCTTTCTGGGGTGGCCTTCACTGGTAAAAGTAAGGTACATCATACCTTCGTATACATTGATTTCATAACTAAATTCCTCGCCTAGGGCTAAACCATCGCTTGGTTCTTCTGGGTAGATAGCTGGAGCTGTACCAATCACTGACATATCATGTCCCCAAACGGCGGTCGAATAATCCCATCTTTTATCATTACTACCTTCGGTATTAATTTCGTAATTCCAATAAACTGATCCTTTTTCATGACCAGGAAATTTTTTATAAAATATTTTCAACGGTTCATTTTCATGTCCTTCATCACTATGAATTTGCCCGACCACCACTGAATATGAAGCAGCAACTCTTGCATCCCCCGTAGTAGAGACGTGCATCACTTTCAAAGTACCACTTAATTTACCACCCGTTTGGGGTAGCCAATGTTCCTTTTGGCCTAATTCAGTTCTGGTATTACTAGAAGTTCTTGAGGTAACTCCAGAATTAGGAGTTTTATACACCACCCAATTCGTTTGACCATCATTAGCTACATAAAAGAAATCGCTAGCCTCATAATTGACCAATTCATCGGTACTAGTGCCGTCTCCTAATAAGATTTTCCATTGGTCCATGAATGGAAGGACATCACTTGGATACAAATGTTCTTGTTCACTTTGAGCAGTGGATCCTTTAGTGGAGCTAGAACAGCTATTCAAAAAAAAGGTAGCTAGTATTCCAATAACTATAAGTTTTGTCCAAGACGTAAGGTTGGTTTTCATAATTTTTTAATAATTTCAATTTGTTCTTGAATAAGATAATCAAGATACTACTTCCAAAGTAGAGTTTTTTTATTAAACTTCACTTCTTGACTTTAGTCAATGTAATTTCACTATTTGATTTAGACCTTTGGAGAAAAGAATGAATCAAATGCACAACAAACAAGCAAATATCCGGATGACCTTGGTACTTCTATGGATTGTAGTAATGGTTAATATGCTTTTTGCCGATATTTTTGGAATTATGGTAGAGCTAGTAGAAGGAAATACGCTGAATATCCCAGGAGATGTAAAAACAGTAATGGCAATTGCAGCAGTAGTCACTAATGTTCCCATTTTAATGATTATTCTATCTTGGGTACTCCCCTACAAGGCCAATCGACTAGCCAATATTTCGGCTGCTCTTTTTACAATTTTATACGTGATAGGCGGTGGAAGCTCAATGCCACACTACCTAATTATTGCTAGTATTGAAGTAGTGCTTTTAGTTATTATTTTTATAAAGGCCCTTAAGTGGCGGACAGACTAAGAAAATCCCCTAACACCTAGTGATAAGGCAACAATATTTATTTTATCAAATATTGAGGAGTCTTATGATTAGTAAGCTAGCAAGCGTATTGGTCCTTCTAAGCCCGTTGGTGCAACTACTTTGTGCCGAGTCCATTTTTGGGCGGTCTCATTATCTGTGAGGGCGCTACAATAGTTTGCTAGCACTGTTGTATAGTGTATTTCAATTTCGTTGCTCCCTTGTTTAACAAATTCAGCGATTGGATATATTGCTTGACCATACCAACGCGTCCCTGCAGCATGCCCATTAACATAAAGCTGTGTAATGCCCTCATTTACATTTCCAAGATCAATATGTGTAAACCCTTCTTCCATATTGATGGATTGCTGGTAAACAATTGTTCCACCAAAGGTAGTTTTGCTTGTATCATTAGATTGACTAAAATCTATGAGTTGCTCCAGCTCCCAATTGATTTTTTGCCCATCCACTCTATTACCTTGTACTTGCCAAAGTCCTGCTATTTCCTTCGCTTTCTTTTCTTTGGAGCTAGTAGCTATCGCTTTTACAGTTGGCTTTTCAACTTCAAAAACCAACAGTAAAGACTCCAATGGCTTTAAAGTAATATCCAGCTCATTTTGGCTGCTTTTAAATGGATAAGGACTACGTTCGCCTGTTTCGGGATTCCATTTCCACGGGTATTTACCATTTATGGGAAACTGTGCGGTAAAGATAGCTGCTTGATCTCGG
>CAXIDD010000403.1:0-5380 GCA_964021975.1 uncultured Saprospirales bacterium
TTGTCTAGGGCAGACGTTGCTATTGAATTCACCAGCCCTGAAAGTGCTTTTAAAAATATTAAAGCTTGTTTAGAAGCAGGTACTCCGATTGTATCTGGCACCACCGCTTGGCTAAGTCATATGGAAGAGGTAAAAGCCATCTGTGCACAACAAGAAGGGGCATTTTTCTACGCTTCCAATTATAGTATCGGAGTCAATTTGTTTTTTGCTTTGAATCGATACCTGGCCGGATTGATGAATGAGCAAGCTTCTTATGAGGTATCCATGGAGGAGATTCACCATACGGGTAAACGAGACGCGCCAAGTGGTACGGCCATTACCTTGGCAGAAGGAATATTGGAGCAACTCAAACGTAAAAAAGCTTGGGTTAATGATGAGTCAGCGGATGCAGAGGAGCTTTCTATACTTTCCAAACGAATTGATCCAGCTCCCGGTACCCATGTCGTTGAATACAGCTCTACTGTTGATACCATTACAATTGAACACAAGGCACATTCTCGAGAAGGTTTTGCCAAAGGCGCCATCGCCGCTGCACAATGGCTTATTGGGAAAAAAGGGGTATTTGGTATGTCTGATCTTCTAGGTTTTTAATTTGGACTACATAGAAAATACTAGAAGACCTATATGATCTTATGCTCTCTATGTGGTTCAAAATAATTGTAGTTTTGCTGTATATTCTAATTTAAGAAATTCACTAAAACGGTCTCTGTATGAACTTCAAAAAGTTACTTCTCCTTTTACTGTTAATTCCCGTTTTGTACATCGCTGGGGTAATTATCCATGGAACAGTGGTAGATTTTCAGCCAGAAGAAAAGATGGATACCTTAGTTAATAGTAAAGGCTCTATCAGCGAAATAAAAGATTCTGTTCTATCTTTTGCGATCTGGAATATTGGCTACGCTGGACTGGGAGCGGAGTCTGATTTTTTTTATGAAAAAGGAAGTTTACTTTCTAAAGGTAGCATGGTGCGTCCACCCAAGGTGGTTATGGAAAAGAACTGGGAAGGTATACAGCAGCAAGTAAAAGCTACAAAAACAGATTTTTGGCTTTTACAAGAGGTAGATTACAGTTCTAAAAGAAGTTATTTTATTAATCAATTTATAGCTTTAGAAACATTGCTACCGGCACAATTTTCTTCTTTTTCGGTCAATTATAAAGTGGGGCGTGTACCGGTGCCGGTCTTAGAACCTTGGAAGGTGTATGGCAAGGTAAACAGTGGCTTAGCAAGCTATACACGTTTTGAACCTCAAGCCCATGAGCGTCTTCAATTACCTGGTAATTACAGTTGGCCAACTCGAATTTTTATGCTGGATCGCTGCGCTGCGATGTACCGGTTTCCGCATAGTAATGGTAAGGAGTTAGTCGTTTTTAATATTCATAATTCAGCCTATGATGATGGTAGTCTAAAGGCCCAACAAATGGATTATTTAAAGGAACTTTTTCAGGCAGAATACGAAAAAGGCAACTATGTAATTGCAGGAGGAGATTGGAATCAATGTCCGCCTTTCTTTAAAGCAGATGCCTTTATTCCGGCTAAGCCAACTGATTATGTTCCTCAAAATATTGACCCCGATGTTTTTCCTAGCAATTGGAAATGGGGCTACGATCCAAGGACGCCTACTAATCGAAAAGTAAGTGAACCTTTTAAGCAAGGAGAATCCTTTGTTACTTTAATAGATTTCTTTCTAGTATCACCTAATATTAAAATTAGAACAGTGAAAGGCATTAACTTAGGATTTGAATTTTCAGATCATCAGCCCGTATGGATGGAAGTTGAATTGATTTAAGCAGTTATTGAAGAGGCGCTACTCCTTAGCTTCAAATAGCTTCTTAGCTATACCGTTCTTCAATTTTCTCTAACAGCCACTTTCTAGAAGTTATTTTCTTGGTGTCCTGAACTTCTTGCTTTATTTTGGCTAATGCTGTTCCCGCATTAGGAGGTAGATTTACCAACTTCTTAGTAATTCGGATCAAGTTTTTATAGAGAATTTTTTTACTTTCTGGGATGTTTTTATTTCGGTTGAGATAGGCTCTGAAACTTTCTAAAAGAAACGAAATCGGATCATATTCATCGGTTTCATAGTAGGTCATTAAGAGCATTGTCTTCGCGTTAAGACTGTAATAGATATCATCGTATTCAATACTTTGTAGTACTTGGATGACTTCTTCATAATTTTTTTGATAAAAGTGATAACTAGCGGTGTTATAAGTTACGGAATTCTCTCTATGTTTTTCATTTATATAGGGGCCATATTCTTCAATGAAACCAGGGACCCAGTCATTTTTCCCTAATCTCAAACCTATGGTAATGGTATTGTTGAATGTCCATTGAGAAAGCTCTCCACTATCCTCTACAATGGACCGCACATATCCTACATAAAGGGAATAAACCTCCTCTAGGTAATTATTTTCACCAGTATTTACTTTTCGAATACAATAGTTGATACCAGCCAAATAGATAGGAATTGCTTCATGTGATGGAAAGAAGTGAATTAAATTGTCCAGTTGCTTCTTGAATTCAAAATAAAACTGATCATTTTCAGGGTGTTTATTCAGCAAAAACATGGCGTAATAGATAGACACTGGAGGCGCATCTAGGGGGGTATCCTTTTTGACAATAGAAGAGATTAATTCAATGTGATCTAGATCAGCATCTAGATTGCCATCAATTCTCTTCCAAATTTCAGCATCGTAATTTAAGCGTAGTTTTTCAGAGAAATAAAAGACATCCAGCGCTTTAGACAGGTAGGTAAAGTTGGTGGATATTTTCTTCTTTTGTTGGGCATCGGTTTCAATGTCATGCAAAAGTTTGTATGCTTGATAGGAATGAAGGTAATAATCTGCATTTTGGATCTTACTATTTTTGGCAATGACACCCGTATTCTTTTTAATGGTAGAATAAAGATTTTCCATTTTTCGATCTACAATGGCTTCCAGCAAAAAATTGGTTTTTTGGAACTCTTTTTTTTCAAAAACTTCCAAAGCAATAAAATTTTCTACGTGTTTAAGTAAATCAGATAGATACTTTCTGAATCTTACGTCGTCATAAGTATGTTTACCTTGTAATTTTTGCCAAACTTGTTCTTTGGTATAGGGTTTTCGGGCAGATGAAGCTAAATCTTTGTGAATAATTTGAAATAATTGGATTAAGGGTTTGTTTTTATTGAAATAGGGAGATTGGATGTATTTGAGGAATTTTCCTCTCTCTCGATTGGACAATTTTTGTAATACCAGATAAACTTTCGAATCCCTCATATTATCGATCGCTTTTTTTGGTAAATTTAAGTATAATATTTAACTTAGCCATCGGTTCTTTTTCGGAAGGACTTGTGAGAAAAGCAATGAAAAAAATCCACGGTGACCATGAATATATTTTTACTCAAAAAGCAGTTATTGCTTCTTTTTCTGGCTTTGGTCTATTTCCCCCTGTTGGGGCAGGTAGACACAGTGCTCCAGACCCAACCGGGAGAAGCAGTAGAATTAGACGTTTTCCATTATAGAGGGTTCTCTATTGGGCTAGGTACTACCATTCAACCAGCCAATGGGCAGTTGATTGGTCCTACACTAATAGCTGGCTCTACTGAAATTTACAAATACACTTATCAACCAAATCCAGGATTTATTGGAGAAGATTCCTTTACATTTACACGCTTAACTTGTTTCCAACCTTCCCTTTGTCTAGAAACCATCAAAGTCACCATCAATGTAAGACATCCGGAGGTTATTGCTAACGAAGACATTGCTTTTGCTATGTTAGATGCTGGCCCCGTTTCCATTGATGTCTTAGACAATGATGAAAGTGATGGCGCCAGTCTTTCCATTCTGAATGTTCCAATGGTCAATAATGGTACGGTTACCATCGGTGAAGATGGTCAACTTTATTTTCAGCCAGATGCAGGTTTTGAGGGGATTGCGAGTTTTAATTACAATGCTTGTAATGATTTCGGCATTTGTGATTTAGCGACCGTTAACGTAGTGGTAAGCGGGGTTACACCCGGAGCTTCTGACACCTTAAGAATCTTTACAGGTGTTAATGAGCGCATCCCAATCATTACACCAAACGATTACGCCTTGGAATCAGAACCAGAAAATGGTGTTTTTGACCAAAGAGAAACAATCCCTTATTATTATCCAGAAAAAGATTTCATTGGGGCCGATTATATTTCGTTCTCCTATGGAGATTTTTCTCAAACTATTGAAGTTACTGTCCTAGACATTAAAAGAAACTCCTTCTTAACAGATGATCAGGCTTACGTTACACCGAGTAGAACGGTTGAAATTGATGTATTTGCCAATGATTTAATTGAAGGTAATCCTTGTTTAGAGAATATTGAGCCCGCTAAATATGGAACGGTCTTTATTGATCCTGAAAATCCGGGTGTACTTTCTTATAAAGCTCCCGCTGGATTTGTAGGGGTTGATGAGTTTAGATATTCTGTGCTAGGTCCAGATTGTTCCGGAGCTCCAGAAACAGCAACAGTCTCTGTATTCGTCAGTAACTACGAACCATCTTCGACTAAGTATGCTATGTCAACACCAAAGCGAACGCCTTTGGTGATCGGCTACTATGTTCCAATTAAGAATTTTGATCTGCAGATAAAATCCAAACCTAGGATGGGAGAAGTCTTATTCCTGGAAGGAGAGGTAGATACCGTGATTATGGGCAAACAGATCACTGGGCATAACCTAATGATTTACATGCCTGCTAATCAACTGCACAGTGGGCTTGATGAGTTTGAAATTACTTATTGCTTAGAAGGACCCGTTAATACCAATACCCGTCAGGTAAGGACCCCATCACGTGGTGGACTTTTTACTAGTGACAGAGGAGGCACTACCAACACAAATAGTACAGGTTGTTCTTTTCAGAAAGATGTAAAAATATCTGTAAATATTTTAAATATAGGTTCTGGGGAAGCACCGATGTGTTTTGGAGACTGTATATGGGCTGGAGATACCAACTTTGATGGTGTCGTTAATCTAGAAGATTTATTGCCCATTGGACTTAAAATGGGAGATATTGGCGTAGCACGGGAGGCACAAGCCTTTAATGAATGGTACGGTCAAGACGCTACTGATTGGTCAACTTCTCCTGAGGAGAACGTTACCAAGCATATAGATACAGATGGAGATCGTTTTATTTCTGCTTCGGATACAAATGCTATCGTAGATTATTACGGTCGGACGCACTCCATGACCAATGCTAAAATCCCTACACATGAATATCAGATTTACCTGAAAGGAAAATCATCGGTTAGGCCAGGCGATATGATGGAATTGGAAGTGTACATTGGAAATGAAGATGCACCTGCCGTTGACTTATATGGATTTACCTTTAATTTACCTTATAATCCTAAGTTCTTTAAACCAGGAACTATGG
>CAXIDD010000404.1:0-5377 GCA_964021975.1 uncultured Saprospirales bacterium
ACGGAGTTAAACGTTGGATATATATGTTTTGGCAAACCTTTTTAGAAAGTGTTAATAGTTGACCTTTTTGACCTACTTGTATCTGGACTGATTCATCGTAATCAAACCTTTCTAAAAGTTTCACCTCTACTCCGAGCACCAACTTCATTTGATCCAAATACTGTAAAAACTGCGGAGAAGTGTCTTGTACACCGACTACTATACCCTCTGCTCCTACCCTCAAGTCCATCAACAGAACTTGTTTCCGAAAGGTAAAATTACCATCTGCATCAGGAATGGGATCCCCATGAGGATCAAACTTGGGATGCGCTAAATAACCATCCAAGCGCCGTACCAATTCATCGGATTTAATATGTTCTAGCTGCTCGGCTATTTCATGTACTTCATCCCAGGAAAATTGTAGTTGTTCTACCAAGAAGACCTCCCATAACCGATGCTTACGGATGAGAGAAGTAGCAATTTTTTGGCCAGCATCCGACAGGGTAGCACCTTTATATTTTTCGTAATTGATCAAGGCTTTCTCCGACAATCGTTTGATCATATCTGTCACAGACGCCGCAGTGGTATCCATGGCTTGCGCGATGGCATTCGTGCTGGCATTACTGCCTGTTTTTTCAGAAATCTTAAAAATAGCTTTGAGGTAATTCTCTTCTGTTTGTGAAATATGATCCATGAAGATGTAGCTTGGTAAAATGGGAGGCTTTCTAGAACCATATAAGGCACATAAGTTCATCTAAGTCCCTATAATGATAGAGAAAGCTTCTATAAAAAATTTAATCTACTCAAAAGAATAGGTTTATTGGCTCTACTAATTGGGATAACAGCCCCTTCAATTACTAATGAATTTTCTTCAATATCTTTAATTTTATCCAAATTGATAATAAAAGAGCGATGAACTTTTAGGAAACGAGCGTCCTTTAGCTTTTGATCTATACTTTTTAAGGTAGAATGAATAATAAAGCGCCCTTTAGTAGTGGCAATTCGCACATAATCTCCCACGTACTCAAAAAATAAAATTTCATCATAACTCAAGCGAACATAACGCCCCTCTACTTTGATATAAATATCGGTTGATCTTTTTTTATAGCGCTCAATTTCTGTTTGTACTTTCTGGACCTTTTCAATGGCCTCCTGAAAGCGATTCATCTTAATTGGCTTTTGTAAATAGTCCGTTACTTGATATTGAAAAGCTTCATAAGCATATTTCCTTTCAGAAGTAATAAAGATAACCTGGGGTTGTTGAACCAGTTCATTGAGCAGATCAATACCACTCATACCCTGCATTTCAATATCCAATAAGATCAGGTCGATGGCTTGTTTTTTAAGCATTTCAATGGCTGCTTCGGCACTATCACAAATGGCAACCACATCTATTAGGGGTGCTTTTTTACAAAGTGCTTGTATAGACGCCCTAGCCATGGCATCGTCATCAACGATCATTGTTTTAAGATTCATAAGAATAGGAAAAAGTTAAATTATAATGTTTTAATCAGCAAACAATTGGTCGTCTCCAGCTTTAAGGCCCTGATAAGTTACAATAATTTGTGGTTTTACGGTGGTAAAATCTTTGATAAAATGGCCATAATGCTTAGCCACTGCTTGTTCATCCTGTTTTAATGCTGCATTTTCTAAGGCATCCAGGTGTTTATGCAGCGTTGGAAAGCCAACCATCCCTAAAGATGGTTTAACCTTGTGTGCATAATGTTTAACTTCCTCCCATTTTTTATCGACTATTTTTTCGGATAATTTTTCAATTTCATGAAGACCATAATCTAAAAAAAGCTCAAACATTTCGAGCGCATAATCTCGATCCCCCATGTAAATATTCATTAGATACTCCTTATCCATTAGCAGTAGATCTGTTTTTCTAGTTTCCTCATTAGTGGGTTCTACATTTACTTTGTTTTCAAGATAATCTTGGATCACTTTTTGCAATTGGTTGGGGGTAAAAGGCTTCGCTAAAAAATCGGACATCCCCAATTCCATCGCTTTTTGCTTATCTTTTTGGATGGCTGAAGCCGTTAGTGCGATAATAGGTATATTTTGATTACCATTCTCAGCCCCTCGAATTTGCGCGGTAGCATCGTACCCATTCATGATCGGCATTTGTAGATCCATCAAAATAAGATCATATTGATGCTGCTCCGTAGCACGTAAAGCCTCTGCACCATTAACAACCAGATCATACGGATAGGTCCATTTATTTAATAAGGTAGTGATATACTTGCGGTTCATTGCATTGTCCTCTACCACCAGAATTTTTTTATCCGGATAAGTAGGTGTAAAAGCTGTGGTGACCTTTGGGTTTTCTAGTTGACTTACTTTCTTCCAGAGCTCATAGGTGATTTTAAAATAAAAGGTAGTTCCGGCGCCTAGTTCACTTTCTAACCAGATTTTACCGCCTTGTAAATCAATGAGTTGTTTTGCAATCGCTAAGCCTAGGCCCGTACCACCATATAAAATTCGGGTATCATTTTTTGCTTGGCGATAGTTTTGAAAAAGTTGCGCTTGATCTTCTTTGGCAATACCAATCCCAGTATCTTTAATTGAAAACTCCAAGGTCTGGTATTCCTTCTCTAAGGCAAGCTGCCGCACTTTCATGTGAATACTGCCCTGGTGGGTAAATTTCACGGCGTTCCCGACCAAATTAAAGAGTATTTGTTGGAGTGCAAGGTCATCTCCTTTTAGCCCCTGTATGATAGGAGGAGTGATATCAAAAGTCAGATCTACAGAACGGTCTATCAGGTTTAGCTCAAAGGTTTTAAAAATAGATTGGATAATACTCCCTAGATTAAAAGGCCTGGATTGTATCTCAAATTTTCCAGATTCTATTTTTGAAAAATCAAGGACATCTGTAATTAAACCTTGTAAAATATCAGCGGAAGATTTCAGTACATTGATAAAATCTGTTTGATCAGAAGAAAGTTGCGTATCCGCTAATAAATGGGTCATGCCAATTATGGCGTTGAGTGGAGTCCTAATTTCATGGCTCATATTCGCTAGAAATTGCTTTTCGGCTTGTTGAGCAGCTTCCGCAATCATCTTAGCACTTTCTAATTCCTTTTGTAATTTTTTTAAATCCGAAATATCAAAATGAATCCCCATAGAGCCAATGGTCTCTCCATGATTACCGAGTATAGGCACGCCACTAATAATTACCCAAATTCGGTCACCATCTTTTTTTAATAGCTCCACTTCATAAACACCAGCTTGCCCTGTTTTACGACGCTCTTGCTGTTGCTCCATCCTTCTCTGATACTGAAAAGGTATAAACAAATCATTGGCAAAATTCCCGATTATCTCTTCCCTTTGGTAACCGCCCATCTCACAAAAAGAATCATTGGTATAAAGCACTCGATGATCATTATCTACTTCAATTAAGCCCAGTGACATATTGTCAATAACCGTTCGATACTTAATATCACTGGTTACCAATTCCATACTTCGACGCTCTACTTCTAACTCTAAGTTGAGGTTATAACTTTGTAATTTTTCGTTGGCTTGTGCTAATTCAAAGGCTTTGCGCTCCAGAAAAGACTCTGCTTCTTTCCTAGCTTTTTTTTCATTGGCTAATGCCCGTTCTAATTCTTCGATTTTCTTTTGAATGCCCGGATTCATAATAACTTGTGTAATTCCTAGTAAGGAAGTTACACTAATTTTTTGGAGTAGCTTAAAGCGTGGAAGTAAAAATAAGGTATTTAGCCACCCTTCTAATGGTTTCTACTTCTTTATTATTAAAACCTAAATTTGCATAATAGTATTTTAAGGTAGTTTATAAATCAGTAAAGGGACTGTTTTTTTTATCCACTTGCTCCAAGGTCTGTCCGGCTTTAATATTGGTAATAGGCACTTCTGCTTTACCCAAAATTTTCCGATCACCTGCAATTAAAGCCCCCGTTGTGGTGGTTTGCCAATTGGACCAGGTAGATTTCATTCCTCCAAAAGGGATAATCGACACCCACATTTCACAGGTCACTGGAACATTTTTCTCATCCAAAGTCCATAAATAACTATCTCCGGGCGTCACGCCACCCGATTCATAGGTCACGATGAATGCTTTGTCTGGATTTTTTCTTGTGACTAAACTTCTACTGGTCCCTTCATCAAATACTTTAAACGGCGCACAAAGCCAAAAGGAGTCATTACAAAAATTTGACCACGCTTTTTGAAAATATTCATCGTGCTGCTCCCCACTCAGTAAGGTTCCACCTTGATATACTTTCCCCGTAAGGGATTTTGTTTGAATCAAAACTCGAATATCTTCCCAACGAACTTCTACCTGGTTATCGTCTTTATCCCAAAAATAGTGATTGCCCCCTCGAAAAGTCCAAGAGATATAACGGGTGCTATCCCAGGCTTTTTCATTTAAAGCCGTCAGCATATCTTGTGCAATTTGGTCCGCAGCAGGTCCAGTTTCTCCTTTTGGTAAAGACTTATGCAGACTAATTCCAACAATTAATATAATTGTCAATAGGCCTAAAAGAATAAAACCAAGCCACTTTAATACTTTCATTTATAGTAGATTTAAACGAGTAATATCTGGGGGAAATATTAATAAATCAAAAAACTATTATACCGCCAAACCACCCAACAGAATCCTCAAAGTAAGGCTTTCATTTGAGATTGAAGTCTCTGGGTAATTAAGTTGGTGATCCTACGGCGTAATTCATTTTCTAGCTGAATGAACTGTACCAGCTCCGCTTCCGTAAATTGTCCAATCACCATACCTAGTAGTAGACCACGTAAGCGATTATCCTTGCGCACACTATCTGCGATCCATTGACTACGCTGTGGGATGGACATTCCCGAGAACTTCACTTTCCGTTTGACCAAGAAATGCCGATACATTTCTACAAGTAGTTCGTTTTGCATCTTCAAGATGGGACGCAAAGTTTCATTTTGAAATTGCTCTGCCATAGATTCAGTAGTAGGTGCTGTATCAACTTCCGGCCGGATACGTACGCGAGGATCAAGATTAGCGTCTGGTGATAAGGACATAGTAGATTTATTTTGGGGTAATTTTAATAAAAGGGGAACAGTCACAAAAAAAAATTGGTTCATTCACTTGCAAAATACTATATGAAAATTGTATATTTGCGCTCGCATTTCGAAAGATATTTAGATTTTCACAAAAAACTAACTATCTAAAGTATTTGGCGTGGTAGCTCAGCTGGTTAGAGCGCAGCATTCATAATGCTGAGGTCGAGTGTTCAAGTCACTCTCACGCTACAGAGTAAAGCTCAGTATCTTTTTTGATGCTGGGCTTTTTTTGTTTTTGGTTCAAGCTAATGAGACTCCAAATCTTTGATTTGGCTAGCTTTAGGGATATACCCCTAAAGCTGATCTATTACCCTAAAAGATAACTTCATGCCTACTG
>CAXIDD010000405.1:0-5362 GCA_964021975.1 uncultured Saprospirales bacterium
AAAAACCCTTTCTAGACAAATGATTTGATTACAAGTTAAACAGTAAAAATGTGGATGCTGATCTAAATGTTCCCTTGGAGTGCAATGCTCCTTACACAGGCCATATTTAACCTCATTCGTTCCAATATCGATACTATGTGTAATGCCCTTTTCTTCAAATGTTTTAAGGGTGCGATAGATGGTTATCCGGTCAGATTTTGGAAACGCTTTTTCTAATTCAGCTAGACCAAAGGTTTTATTATTATTCATAAAATGTTCCAAAAGAAGTTGCCTCATCGGTGTGATGCGGACTGCTTTTTGTTCTAAAATTTCATTTACTTTATTCATTACCTTGATAGCTTTAAAATTCTTATTGCACCCTGTATAACAACAGCGAAAACTATTATTCCAATCATCAAATCAGGAATGGCTGAATTGAATAGCTTTACCAAAATGGCCGCAGTAATGACCCCAAAATTGATAATAATATCATTAGAGGTAAAAATAGAGCTTGCTTTCATGTGGGCTTCCTCACTACTTTTAGATTTTTGAAGCAGATATAAACAAGCACCATTTGCAATAAGTGCAAAAATGGAGACTACAATCATTGTCTCAAAGTCGGGCATTCGTTCGACTCCTAGAAAACGTCTTAATACTTCAAAGAAGCCGAACGTTGCAAGTCCGATCTGAAAATAACCAGCTATTTTAGCTATGTTTTTCTTTCTTTTGATTGTTCCTCCCACAGCATATAGACTAATGCCATAGACGAAGGCATCTGCTAACATATCTAGACTATCTGCAACCAATCCCATCGACTTAGATATTAAGCCTGTGGTCATTTCTATTGCAAAAAAAACGAAATTGATAATTAGTACTATCCAAAGTAGTTTTTTTTGATTGTTGTCCTCTTCAAATTCGGTTTCAGTTGTTGACTCAGTACTGAGATGGCTTGCACCTAGATTTAATTCAGTAATTGCATTTTCGATTGGAGTCTTTTCACCAGTGTGGAAAATAGATAGTTCTCTTTTGGGAATATCAAAATTTAGATGTTTGATATTTCCCATACCATCTAACTTCATTCGAATTAGATTTTCTTCAGAAGGACCATCTTAACAATTTTATATACTGATTTCTTCATTATCATATTCGTTTAAAACAACAGGGTAGTGTGCTGATTAACACACAACCCTGTTGATATAAATAACGTTTTAATCTTCATCTAGTGCGCCCAATAATGTCCATTTTACGCCTGCGGTAAAGATGAACCCATCTGTTGGTGCCCAAATTTCGGGAAAAGTAGGATTGCTTAGTGGAGGGATCACCGTATTTTGATAATTCGATAATCGGGTATCTGTGAAATTTTCAAAATTGACAAAAACATTAAATCTTCCTAATTGTCTGGCCGCCAGAAATCCCATTGTGACAAAGTCATTTACAGGAGTAAAATCGGAAAGCACTTGATCGCCCGTAAAATAGACTTCATAACCAAATCTCCATTTGTCATTTTCGTACATCAAAATTCCACCCGCATTATGTCGAGGCGTTATGGGTTTTTGACCCCGAATGCCGTTATAATCTAATTGAGCATCAATGAAAGCATATTGGAGAAAAAGTTTGAAGTTTTGATAGCTGAATTTGATATTGGTTTCTAGACCTTTAGAATTGGTGTTTCCATCAGCATTCTCAAAAGAAAAATCGCTACCAGCATTTTGTATTAAAATTAATGGATCATATAATTGAGTGTAGAACAAGAGATTGTTGATGGAGAAACTAACATTTTCAAACAAAATAGTTTTGTAATTAATGTCTAAGTTCCCACCCAAGGAGGTTTCCGCTTTCGTTCCGTCGATTCTTATCGGCAGGATATTTTGAAAGGTTCTAAACTCGGCCTCTTCACTAAAGATGGTCGGTAGTTTATAGCCCATCCCACCACCAATTCTAGCGGTCCAATGCTTATCTAAGTCCAATAATAGATTAATGCGTGGTAATACAAACCAGTCATAATCTGTATTGTAATCGATACGTAAGCCCGTCTCTAAGGCTATTTGATCAGATAACGACCATACGTTTTGACCAAAAAATCCAAAAGTGGTATTGCTATAATCCCGAACAGGATTTTCAGTGAACCTTTCCTCCTCAAATTGATCGGTATAAACATTTGCCCCAAGCACCCAATCTGTATTTTCATTAGCAACCGTATAAGTTGCTTCTGAAAAGCTAGCCAATTGTTGTCCTGCAAAGGTGAAATTGGGTATTGTAATGCTCCGGTCAAAATAATTGATACTATTTCTGATTGTAAAACTAGCTTGTTCGGAAATTTGCCTTTGGAAAGTGGCTTGTGATGCCAAACGAGTAGATACATTTTCTTCCGTAAATGGATGAGCGCTACTGGGTTGCTCTTCAATGGCGATAACATCTCCTCCCAAACGATTTTCAAAAGAGCTATTGATACCGATTCTTAAACTACTACGCTCATCAAAATCATAAAAAAAAGTAGGGTTAACCGAGATACTCCTGACTTGGGGTATATCAGAAAAATTATCATTATTTACATCGTATACCTGTTGTAAATTGCCTGCTGTATAAAGCGTAAATCCAGCTTTACCATATTGTTGCGCATAAAAAGCATTGAGCGTAGACCCCAAAGCTTGCGTTTGGGAAAGCATCAATTCCAGATTAGGTTCTTCTTTGGGCGTACGGCTAATCAAATTGGCTAGACCGGCAATTGCACCACCACCATATAAAGTAGAAGCACTTCCTTTAATAATTTCCACCTGTCTCAAATCTAGCGGGGGGATTTGCATAATGCTTAAACCGCCAGCAAAGCCTCCAAAAATCGGAAAACCATCTTTCAATAATTGCGTATAGCGTCCATCAAGGCCTTGTATCCGAATGCTTTGATTAGCGGAGTTAGCAGAGGTTTGTTGCATTTGAATCCCGGTGCTTTCTTTCAATAAAGTAGCAATATTAGTAGGGTTCATAAAGCTTTTTTCTCCTAACTCTTCGGCTGTAATGGCCTCTAGCCGAGTAGGTAAATCTTGAATTAAACGACTGCTTCGAGTTGTAGTCACCGTAACGGCTTCCAGTTCCTCGCTTCCTGATTCTAATAAGACCGTTAATGGAGCTGATTGGGGAAGGCTTACTTCCAGTTCTTCTTCCTCATACCCAATGTAACTAAGCTTAATTTTAAAAGTTCCATCTGGTAAATCTGCGATGGATGCGCTGCCATCAATGCCCGTGACATTGCCTTTGTTAAGGCTTTCTATAAAGACATTTACACCAATGAGGGTTTCTTGTGTCTCTGCATCTAGAACAACTAAATTAAGAACATTTTGGGCATTAGCAATATGAAGGGCCGTTACTGCCCATATTGACAATAATATTTTTTTCATTCCAATGAATTAAATTAATCAAACAATTGATTTTTTGACTTCACGTCAATTTGTATGTTGATTAAGTTAATTTTGGAGGTTGCCAGATACTTTTGAATGAAAGGAGACCAGAAAAGGATGGCTCTGTAAAAGTAGAATCAGAAAAAATGAAATTGGGAGGATTTATCGTAATTTCTGCTTTGAGCGGATTGCGAACGGTTATTTGACAACAACTGCAAGTACATAGAGGGGAACAATGATCTGAACAATCATTTTCATGCTCATGGTCTTCATCTTGATGTAATTCTATTCCTGCTGTTTCTTCTATATCAAAAACGCACCAAAGGGCTTCATCCGCGCAAGGGAGTACAGCTAAAATAAGCATGTAAATGCCTAGTATGGTGCTTGTTTTTTTCATAGACTGCAAAGATAAGTTTAATCAGGATGCAATCCAATTGCATTGTAGTTAACGATAAACAAATAGTGTTTTGTTGCTTTTTGATTGTAAATCTACTTACAGCAACTTTTATCTCCATTTTGCATAGGTGGACATTGAACAGTTCCATAACTACAGTAAACACAACAATCCCCAGCCTTTGGTTTCAGAATACTTTTGCAGTTTTCACATTCATAAAAGAATTGACAAGCATCAGTAGGCATAGTCTCTTTTTTTTCGTATTCACAGTTGGGGCAGGTAAGTACTGATTTTAATTCAACTACCATAGTATTACTTTTCAATTTCATGTTCAAATTGGATTAGATATGCTTTGTTTTTAGTCTTTTAGGTTCGTTTCTTCTTTGACTCTGTATCCTGTAGAATTGATTGCGGCTTTTACATCATCTAAAGAAGATTTTGTTTTGTCAAATTTCACCGTAGCTCCAGCGGTTTCATAACGGACTTCTGCTTGAATCACTCCAGGAAGTTCTGCCAATGCGTGATTTACATGTCCCTCACAGCCACTGCATGTCATACCGGACATTCCAAGTGTAATAGTTTCAAGACCAGGAGCATTTTCGAAGGTAGTCAATGTTGGCTTGCTCGCATCAGAATAAAAAAGATTCGAATAGCTTGGAAAAGCCAACATTAATAGTGCAACCACGGTGACTATTCCCAGAAAAGATTTAGACTGACCAAAGGTAGGTTTCCCATCTTTTTCACAATCACAATCCACAGCTTCTTTTTTTACGGGTTTAAGTTTTTGATACCAAGCAAATCCCAGAACTACTAAAGTCAATCCAATTAAATATGGCCTTGCCGGCTCTATAAAAGAGAAAGTAGCGGCCAGACTGCTTGTTCCTGCTAGCAAAGCCAAGACAGGTGTTATGCAGCATAGGGAAGCCGTGATAGCAACCAATAGGCCTGTGCCTGCCCATTTTCCTGATGAATTTTTTGTTTTCATATTAATTTTATTCTTATTTAGAATTTAAGCAATTACTTAAATTATGGGCTAAAAAATATTCGTATTTATACTCGATGAATTTTGCTACTACAATTTAACTAACATCAGCCCTGACAAATGGGAACAAAGCATTAATCAAAGATTTTGCACTATCTGTGAGGTGATAATAAATGGTTGATCCTTCTCTTTCTGTTTCTACCAAATTGGCATCTTTTAATTTTCTTAAATGTTGAGAAACGGCAGGTAGCTTCATTTCTAAAACTTCACTTAGATCGCAAACACAAAGTCTAGTTTCTTCCCTAAGTAGCATGAAAACACTTAGTCTAACTTGATTTCCAGCTAAATTTAAGGTGCGTGATAAATCCGAAACTGAAGTAGAAATTTCAGCTAATATTAGCTTGCATCTATTGATTTGTTCTTCGCTTCTATCTACACGGATACATATGTTATTATTTTTTGCCATAGAGCAAAAGTAAGGATGTTTGCTTATTTAAGCAAGTGCTTAAATAATAGTTAGCATAAATTATACTTAATTGCTTTCTCATGAAAGAGATTCCCTTCATCTCATATCCCCCTAAACGGTCACCATTTTCATTCAAAAATGTTCGCCCA
>CAXIDD010000406.1:0-5344 GCA_964021975.1 uncultured Saprospirales bacterium
GAATCTATTTTAGCATCCAAAGTCCGAGGTTACAATACTTTCAAAAATCCCCGCAAAGAAGGACAGCCTACGCTTGGGGAATATTTTGAGCCCGGCCACCAGGACTTATTAGCGTTTAAGACTTTAGCTTTTCAGGTAAATCGATTTAATGAATTAGGGTTTGATCAAATTCAGGCGCAAATTCATCAATTAAAAAGCTTAGTACGCCAAGGTGTTGAGGCCGAAACGAACTATTCCATTAGAACGCCTTTAAATCCTCATCTAGAATCGGGAATATTATCTATTGATGCCCCGAAAACGGTCGTTTCTTATTTAAATCAGAATGGTATTGTTTGTTCTTATAATCGCGGTTTGCGATTGGGTATACATTTTTATAATAATGAAGCAGACATTAAGCATTTGTTGACTTTACTTAAAAGCTTTAATGTTTAGTTTTGAACCACCTAGAAAATAATAGCAATCCATAGTAAGTCTATGTGGTTCTACCGTGGTCTATGTGGTTCAGAAAAAAATACTAACGCTCACCCAAAGAAGGATGCCAAACTTCACCAGCTTTTCCCGTAAGGGGAATAAACTTTAAAGCCGGATGACTAAGGTTGGAAGCATCCACTTTTTTACCCTGCAAAAACTGCACAATCCGATCAACGGCATCTGGGTGACTTAAAATCTGCTCATGCCCTGCATTCTTGACAATTAAATGCTGGCTATTAGAAAAACCCCAGCGTATTTCTTCCGCTTGGTAGGGTGGGGTGTTAAAATCTAAAGTGCCGCTCATGAAAAGAGTAGGAACTGCTGTACTCATCGGCGCTCTAAAAGCTTCACCCAAATCTGGTGTGGGCCAAAAACCGGATAACTCGTCATAAACATCTAAAGATATATTAACGACATTGGGAAACAGACTTTTTTGCTCTTCTTTCGCAATACGTGACCTTCTATCTAAGCTTGCCCCCGAAGCAAGGTCCATAGTCGTACTCATGCCCTGAATGCCAAAGACCAAGCTAATCCGTTTTTGCACGAACCATTCTAAAATAGAATAGTCTCCATTTTGAATAGAATGTAAGAGCCTTGGAAAAACGGGTAAGTCACTGGCATCACCAATATCTAGCCGCATGATTAAACGTAGACCAAACGGTCCAATCTTCATTTTCATAGGCTGTCTAGTTAAAGGAGAAGTGACTTGTAATTCAATGGGTGCTTCTTCTAATTGTTGGATGACCTTTTGATAAAGCGCCACTAAATCGGGTATCTCTTTTTGAATGCTTGGATCTTGCTGTGCCATCAAAGCAATCTTTTTAAATTGCTGGTCCATGCTTAAAGGAAGTTTGTAGTTGTGATTAGGCCCCTCTACGCCGACTAAAACTGCATTTGCTACTTTATCTTCAAAGTACCGTAGGTAAGCCTGGCCAAGATGTGTTCCATAGCTAAACCCAAAAAGATTCCACTGTTCAAAACCCAGTTTTTGGCGCAAATCATCTATATCCTGCGCATTTTGTTTAGTGGTATATCCTCTAAGGTCTACTCCTTTATTTTGGAGTGCTGGTAAAGCTTCCTTTGCAATGTTTTTCATATGATTTTTGGCAGTTTGGGCACTGACAAAAACATCATCAGGGATTTCATTTTGCCAAATGTGTAAGACCCTTTGCGAACCTTGTCCTGTACCTCTTTGATCCAAAAGGACAACATCACTTACAGCTAAAAAAGACAACCAGTAATCCAAATAACCAGGGTTTTCAGCTTGCCAGGTACAGCTACTTCCAGGGCCACCTTCCAGGTAAATAATTGGCGCCAATGGATTGGGGTTGGTACTTTTTAAATGGACAAAAGTGATGGCAATGGCCTCGGATTGTGGCTTGTTTCGGTTTTCGGGCACCCAAAGTTGCCCTCGTTGTGCTTGGATGGTTTGTCCAGAAGCACTTTCAAAACTAGTTGCTTCAAGTTCTAAATGACCGGCTTTTTCTTGAGCTTGGAGAAAGGTACTCATTAAGAGAATAAACAAAAAAGTATTCAAACATTTCATAGTTGGGTGATTTTGATTTTGAAACAAATATGGGCGGCTATTCAAGACGTATGTAGAATAGTCGATTGACGGGCATTTTGAGCGGCTAGAATATAGTGTCAGCGCACACCAATTCAATTCGGGGGGCGAAATCAAGTATTGAGGAGGACAAGAAGCAAATTCGTCGTCTGAGTGCTATAGTTTATCTCTAGTATGGTATTTTACAAGCTAATTAAGTAATCACTATGACTAGGATTCAAAAAATACTAGACCAACTTATTGAAAATCGTACTAGTCGGCATGTTCTTTTTTGGCTAGGAACGCTTGCCATCGCTCCGTTATTTGGTGAGTTTACAGGGCAAGGAGTTCGAGAGGCGCTTATTTTTAGAATAGTGGGGATGCCTATAAAAATACTTGCTACTTATCTATTGGTTTATTATCAGATCCCAAGATTTTTACAACGGAAGCGCTATCTATATTTTTTATTGTCTTTTGTATTTTTTGCTTACCTGTTTTGTATCATTTATCGGTTTAACAATATCTATATTGCAGAACCATTGGCTGGCGTTTCAGATGATAAAGAGTCGCTTTTGCAAATAATTCAAGAATCTAAGTTTACGGTTTATTTTTATTTGATAAAGGTCTACGGTTTTACTTTACTTTTTATGCTCTTGAAATATATAAGGGATAGGGGCGAAGAAAAACACAAGGTAGAAACCCTCTTAAAAGAGAAAGCGAATACTGAATTAAATTTCTTAAAAGCACAAATCCATCCACATTTTCTATTCAATACATTAAATAACCTCTATGCCTTAACTTTGGAAAAATCAGATGATGCCCCCGAGGTAGTTGCTAAGTTATCTGAGATTTTGGATTATATGCTGTATCAATGCAATGATCCTCAGGTATTGGTTCAAAAAGAAATTGAATTGATTCAACATTATATTGATCTAGAAAAATTGCGATATGGGGGGCGACTGAAGCTTACATGTAGGCATCAGGTTAGTAGTCCAGAGACAAAAGTTACACCGCTAGTATTACTTTCAATTGTAGAAAATGCATTTAAACACGGGGTCAGTGGGGCTTTGGTAGATCCTAAAATTGATATTCAATTGAAGGAAGAAAATGGAAATCTCTTATTTGAGGTGTACAATACCAAACCGAAAATTGCCCAGAGGGATCAAAAGGCTTATAAAAAGGGAATTGGAACATCTAATATTAAGCGACAATTACAGTTGGTCTATCCAGGTCGGCATAAGTGGATAGTGGATGAAAAAGAAGCATCTTATCAAGTGTTCTTAAGCATTGAGTTATAAAAATGCTTCAATGAATTTAATTGCAGATCGCTAATTAATTTTTAAACAAATGAGAAAAATAAAATGCTTGATTGTTGATGATGAGCCTCTAGCCTCTAGCTTAATCAAAAAACATTTAGCGCAATTTGCACAATTTGAATGTGTAGCGAGTTGCTGGAATGCTATGGAAGCATTTGAAATGCTAAAAAAAGAGCCAATCGACCTCCTTTTTCTGGATATCCAGATGCCTGTTTTGAACGGAATAGATTTTGTGAAATCTTTAAGACACCCACCCAAAGTTATTTTTGTAACAGCTTATCGGGATTATGCGGTAGAAAGTTATGAGCTGGATGTGATTGATTATATTGTAAAGCCGATCACCTTTGACCGTTTTTTTAAAGCAGTAAATAAGTTTTTGAACCAATTTGAAACCAAGCTGCCCCCGGTTGCAAAGTCAGTTGAAAACAAGCCTACCAAAGAGAGCGATTATATTTACGTCAACTCTAATCGCAAATACATCAAGATCGCTTTTGATCAGGTGTTGTACATCGAAAGCTTGAAAGATTATGTTCGTATTCACACCTTAGTCGACAAGGTGATGACTAAAGAAAAGATCAGCGAATTTATAGAAAAACTACCTGCTCATTTCATCCGGGTACATCGCTCCTTTATTATAAATACTCAAAAAGTGACTGCTTTTACCAATCATGATGTAGAAATTAATGGCCAGGAAATCCCAATTGGAATTAGTTACAAGAAGATGGTTTTTGACTTTTTGAAATAAACATCTACTAATTTGATCTAGACTTTTTTTACTTTAGATTTTATTTCGGAATGGTAAATTAACTATTGAACCATTGCTGACCAATTGATCCACCACCTTAAATAAAATTAAAATGAGATTCCTATCCCTCTTATTAGTTGTTATATTCTACAACTCGCCTTCTTTTAGCCAAGAAAAAACGTTAAACGGATCTCCAGATTTCCACCCAAAACAAGGGATTGTTATGAGTATTGATGGTGATTTGTGGCATGGCATATCCAAACGCAAGGATCAAACGAAGGTAGAATGGTCTGCATTAACATCAGGTCTAGCCGATGATAGATCACCAAAATGGTTTCCAGATGGCCAGAAAATCTTATTTGCTTCGAATAGATCTGGTAAATTTCAATTGTATACTTACGACCTTAAGGAAGGAAAAATCGATTTTTGGTTACCCGGTGATCAGCATCAGTCTGCACCGGATATCGCTAATAATGGAACCGTTGTGTGGGTAAAAGACATTGGTCCAAAAGCTTCAGTTTGGATTAAAGAAAAAGATCAAGAAGCTCGAGAACTTAGCCCTGAACCGGGGAGTAAATACAGCCCTGCTATTCATCCAGATGGCCAGCAAGTTCTGTATGTTTTAGAAAAGGGTAGAAGTCAACAGTTATTGAGTAGACCATTAAAAGGAAAGTCGACTACGGTCTCAACTCAAAATAGGCCAGAATTACCAGTATGGTCCAACAAAGGGGATCGCATTATTTATACTAGTCGAGCTGGGAAGGGGGCTTTATGGTTGACAGATGCTAAAGGCAGCTTTCAAAATCAAGTTTATACAGGTAAATATCAAGCGAGTTGGGCATCAGGAGATGATCAGTTAGCTATTACACCGTTAAGAGAACGTGGTCCCTATCACAATGGAGATCAAGATGTAAAAGGGCTGCGTTACTTAGAATTACCGTATGCTAAAAGTTCTGGTTTTAGTTTCATCAAGGCACCTCAATTGCCTACTCGTCAAGTAGTTCAAAAAGTGGAAGTACCTGAGGTCCCCATCATCGCACAAATCCAGAATCAATTCCAGGAAGTAACCACGCATTTGGATGTGAAATATCAAAAAGCACCAATGGAGAGTCAAACTCAGTGGGAGAACTTAAAATCCAGTTATCAAAAAAAGCTAAGCAACATTAAAGACCTAGAGGAAGGGGAACGTTTAATCTATCAAATGTTACAAGAAAAACCATTCTTGAGAGTGGAAAAGAAAGGGGCGTCTGCGGTCTCTTCTGCTCATCC
>CAXIDD010000407.1:0-5341 GCA_964021975.1 uncultured Saprospirales bacterium
GTGTAGCCCAAACCAAATTTTTTAATGGTCTCTTCGGTAAAACCTCTTTTCTTGAAATAAGAAAGCCCTACACTTTTACCCAAATTGGTATTAAACAGCTGATCTTGAAAATATTCTAGAGCAAATTGATTTACTATGTAAAGGCTATCCATCTTCTGCTGTTCTTCCCGTGCTTCTTGGGAAAGTTGCGTTTCTACCAGCTCAATTTTATAGCGTTTGGCCAAATGTCTAATGGCCTCCGGGAAGCTCATGTGCTCGTGTTGCATCAAAAACTGTACAGGACCTCCAGCCTCTCCACAGCCAAAACATTTATATATATTCTTAGCAGGTGAAACCGTGAATGATGGAGTCTTTTCATTATGAAAAGGACAAAGACCGGCCAGATTTGCGCCCTTGCGTTTGAGGGTAACATAATCACCAACGACATCTTCAACTTTGGCCGTTTCTAATACTTCTTCAACACTTTTTCTGGCTATCAAATGGAAATGATCTTTATTATTTTCTAAAATACCACTTTTAATGGACATGTAGTGGCTATCAAGAAAAGTAAATATCAAGAATATACCACCTTTTAAAAAAAGGACTGTCTTTAAGTAGAGAGCAATAGATGGACGAAGTTTTAAACTTCGAATATCAGCTCTAAAGTGTGTGGTTTGGTCCCGCTGTGTGTAGGCGGGACTTTTTTATTTTTCTAATGGAGGGTATTCTAAATCCAACTTTTCAAGCTGTTCTACCATAGTTTTGGCCACTATATAATCTCTGTACCAACGTTTGTCTACCGGTACGATGTGCCAAGGTACTTCACTCCTATCTATCACATCCTGATAAGCTTTGCGATAATCATCCCAACGCTCCCGTTCTTTCCAATCATTATCATTGTGTTTCCAAAACTTGTCCGGTTCTTCCAGTCGTTCTTTCAATTCTAGTTCTTGTTGCTCATAAGAAAGGTGCAAATAGAATTTAAAAATAGTCGTATTGGCACCGTATTGAAGTAATTTCTCGAAAGCATTAATCGAATCAAAGCGTAGATCTACTGTCTTTTCATCAATCCAACCATGTACGCGTTGGATCAGTACGTCTTCATAATGGGAACGATTAAAGATGTGAATCATTCCTTTAGGAGGAGTTTGCTTGTGTACACGCCAAAGAAAGTCGTGGGCAAATTCTTCTTCTGTAGGTTTTTTAAAAGAGATAACTTGCAGGCCTTGAGCGTGACATTTTCCAAAGACATTGCGGACTGCACCATCTTTTCCACTGGCATCCATTCCTTGGAAAATGACCAGTACACTATGCTTAGCCTGAGCGTAAAGAATGTTTTGTAATTCACCCAAGCGATTCCGCAACTCTTTAGTTGCTTTCCTAATTTTCTTTTCATTTAAATCTGGACTTGGCTTAGTACTAATGTCGTTCAGGTTTTGCATAATTGCGTTAACTTAAGGCTCTGAAAAATGATTGATTATTGGATTTTAAGGCTAGATATTTTAAGACATCTTGCTCCTTTTCACCAGGTAGGCTTGTAAGATTGGGCGAAACCCCTTGTTGATATCTGCTTCTACAAAGTCAATTTTATATTGTAAACATTTTAGGCGTAAAGCATCTTTAAAAGACTTCATTTGCTCCACATAGTTCTCTTTGACCTGATTGGCTTGTAGTTTCACTTTTTCACCAGTTTCCATATCTATAAAAAGATAAGGTCGGTTTTTAAATTCGAAATCTTGTTCTAAAGATTTATCGGTCACGTGAAAGAGTACCACTTCGTGTTTGTTGTGTTTCAAATGTTGCAAGGCAGAGAAAAGTGCCTCGTCATTACCAGATTGATCAAACATATCGCTGAAAACGCAGACTAAACTCCTCCGATGTATACTCTCAGCAATATGGTGTAAGGATTCAATCGCATTGGTACCTTTGTTCCGTTCTGGGTTGTTAATGAGTTTATCCAAATAAGTCAGCATGAGCCGGTAGTGCGTTGTACTTGATTTACACTTAGTATGTGTTTGCAGGCTATCATCAAAAATACTCAAGCCGAAAGCATCTCTCTGTTTTTTCAATAAATTCATTAAAGCAGCTGCCGCTAATGCAGAGAATCGCAATTTATTGGTATAATTTTTAGTATCCTTACCAACTTCTGGAAAGTACATGGAAGAGGAGCTATCAATGACGATCTGACATCGAAGGTTGGTTTCTTCTTCATACCGTTTTGTAAACATTTTGTCCGAACGGGCATAGACTTTCCAATCAATATTCTTGGTGGATTCACCTTGGTTATACAAACGGTGCTCCGCAAACTCTACTGAAAAACCATGAAAAGGACTTTTATGTAAGCCTATAATAAACCCCTCAACTACTTGACGTGCTAATAATTCTAGGTTACCTAAATCACGAACTTGCTGATTGTCTAAAATCTTCATAAAGGGTGTTTAATTAATAAAACGAGAAAGCCCTTATCGCTATTTTGCAATAAGGGCTTAATATACAAAATCGAAGCAGTACTTAGTGAAGTGTGAAGAATAAATTTAGAATTTTGACCGAGAAGATTTTGCGTAAAGACAAGGCAAAAAACGTAGACAATGCAAAGTACTGCCGAGGTTTTTTAACGCAGTATTTAGGCTAAAGATTCCGTCAGAATAGAAAAGTTATTCTTTAAGCTTCAATTATGCTAAGTGTTCTTCAATTATGTTTACATATTGTTGTTTTCCAGCTGCACCAACTTGTGTTTTAACCAATTCTCCGTCTTTAAAGAATAAAACAGTAGGGATTGAACGCACGCCAAATTCCATCGAAGCTTGAGGGTTTTGGTCTACGTCTAATTTTCCAATCACTGCTTTCCCTTCATAATCAGTCGCTAATTCCTCGACAATCGGAGCGATCATTTTACAAGGACCACACCAGGCTGCCCAAAAATCTACCATTACAACTCCTTCTTTTGAGATTAATTCCTTGAAATTACTATCTGTAATTTCTACTGCAGCAGACGTTTTCTTTTCCGTTGGATTCATTTTACACTATATTTAATTAATAAAATTATATTGCTCAAGTTCTTTCTTTAGAAGATTCTGTCCGAAAGAACTGCAATTTAAACAAAAGTTGAGTAAGCAAGGTTTCATTTTTCAAAAATTCCAAGCTGAGATGTCCGAGCTGGGACAGATTCCACTTAAGTGAGGCTATATTTTTTTTCTATGGTCTACTCCGTGAAATATTTATATTTTACATACCGATTGTTCTAGTAAGAACGTTAAAATAAAATAATCTTTATCTATTTTGAAAATAAAATTTTATCGCGCTTACGTTTGGATTCTCTTAGGTTGTGCCGCGGTATTGACCAAGAACTTTACGTCTAATTCTCCAGAGCTAGTTGAAAAATATTATGCCACTGGATTTTACCAATGGATACGTAAGGTATTTGACTACAGCCTCAGTAATTTCCCTTTTCCCAGCATATACCTCTTCTTTACAATTTTTGTGATCATTTTGTTCTTCAATATGCGAGATTGGTATGTAAAATTTAAATTAAAACAATTTAGCTTCTCTGCTTGGCTGCGAAAATTTGTTGGATTCTTGGGTGGACTTGTCTTCTTCTTTTTCTTGCTCTGGGGTTTTAACTACAATCGTTTACCCATTGAAAAACATATGGATCTAAAGGTTTCTCCGCTAAATTTAAGTGAACTCAAGGCAGAGCTTGAATTAGAGACCAAAGAAATTGTGGAGCTGCGCAAGCTCATTCCCGAAGCTGGAGATTCCGCACTCACTAAAGCTAATTTTCCCGCTGATTTAGAAATTCATTTAAGAGAAAACTTAGCTAAAAACCTTAAGCAATACGAATATCCAGCGGAGGGTAAAATTCGGGGTCGCCTATTGAATCCTCCCGGTATTTTCTTACGGTTTAGTTCTGCGGGCTTATACTTTCCATTCGTAGGAGAAGGAAATATTGATGCAGGTCTCCACCCTATTCAATGGCCCTACGTTATGACTCACGAAATGGGGCATGCTTATGGCTTTGCCGACGAGGGCACTTGTAATTTCCTAGCCTATATCAGCTGTAGTTCTTCTCCTCATCCTGCGGTAGCCTACGCCGGACATTTAAGCTATTGGCGCACCCTGGCCATCCAATACTTACGGTACGAGCCAGAGGCCTACAAAGCTTTTAGAGACCGCCTGCCAGCTGGTATCCGCGCGGATTTAAACGCTGTGAACGAACAGATGGACAAGTTTCCTGATTTGGTCCCTAATTTACAACCCAGAGTTTACAATGCTTATTTAAAAGCACAAGGAATCCCGGAAGGAATGCTGAACTATAAAAGAGTCATCATGCTGGTTCACGCTTGGCGCTCTGCTCGAAAAAGTTAGTAATTTTCCGTAACACTACCTGCCTCTAGTGGGCGATCAGTTGCTAAGATATCGATTCCAAGTTCCAAAAAACGGGTATAAGTCAAGCTATCTCCTTGTGCTGCTGCTTGTTTATCTAGGTTACCTAAGGTTCCTAAAATCGTAGGTATGTTTTCAGCGTGCAAAGTTTCATAAAGTCCTTTTGGCGAAAGTCTTGTTCCTGTAAATGCGACCATTCGATCAAAAGACAAACCAGAAGTTTTCATACGCTGCCATTCTTCATCATTACGGATACTAACCGAAATCATTAAATCTTTATTCATCCTGTTTACAGCTAAAGCGTCGTTGACATTATAGGTAATGATGACGGTGTAGTCTTCCATTTTCATTTCCTCCACCAAGTCAATAACGTTTTTAAAGGGCACGCCTCTTTTTACATCTAAGGATAAAATGGCTTTCCCTTTCGCCCACGCTAATACTTCTTCTAAAAGTGGAATTTCAAAGTCCGTTTGCGTTCCATAATCATCTATGAGCTTAAGGTTTTCCATTTCAGCCCAAGTCTTTTCGGTTACCTTTCCAGTACCGTTGGTCGTTCTATCCAAAGTATTATCATGCATCATTAATAAGATGCCATCACTGCTCATACTAATATCACACTCGATCATCGCGGGAATAGAGTCCGCAATATACTGAAAGGCTTCAATCGAATTCTCTGGGTAACCGGCCATGTTGCGTCCTCCGCGATGCGCACTAATCAAAGGCATTAGGCGACTACCTGGCTGCATTAACTCAGGAAGTTGTCCTGCCTGGATTTGAATATAATTAAGAGTGCTTGAGGTTTGGGAAGGCCCAGGCTTTTCTGAGCTATCCTGTACATTGGTATCCTGATTGCTTTCAGGATTTTTAGTCTGAGTGCAAGCATTAAGTGTGCCGAAAATTAGAATAAATAGTAAAACTCTCATGTTGGATTTTTTAAATAGAAGAGGGCAAAACCAAATATTGGTTTTGCCCTCGACAA
>CAXIDD010000408.1:0-5324 GCA_964021975.1 uncultured Saprospirales bacterium
GGATAGTAGTATTGACTTTGTCTTAAGGTATCCTTTATCTTTTGATAAGAAGAAAAACTTTATGCTCGCTCGAAGTCAATCTATTGTTGCCCTTAAAAAGGCCTTTGACAAAGCGGGATTTGATATCCCATTTCCAATTCGAACATTGGATTTATGGGAGCAATCTATCCATCTTGCCCAAGCCGAACAAATTAAAATTATTCCTTCCGAAATATCCTCTAATTAGTATTAGAGTTCTAAAGCCACGATTGATTTGTGGCGATATAAATTATTGAGCTACTAGTAAGACTAGTACTTAATAAGTTTTTTAATTTTTAAAATTTATATATGTTAATTACCAAAAAGAAATTCAACAATCTGTTAGCTTATCGCAATGATTCTGTTGTCTCTATATTTATACCAACTACTAGAACTAGTAATTTTCAAAAAGATCAATTGTATTTCAAAAATGCATTACAAACAGCCAAGCAAGGCTTAGAAGATCGGGGAATGAATACTAAAGAAACCCACCAATTGCTAGGTAAGGCATACGCTTTATTGGATGATGATAATTATTGGAATCACCTCTCGGATGGATTAGCACTATTTATTGGACCAGACTTTTTTGAAAAGTTTGAATTACCGATTTCTTTCAATGAACAAACTCTGATTGGAGAAAAATTTTACCTAAGACCAGTAATGCCAATGATGACTGGTGAAAGCCGTTTCTTTTTGTTGGCTTTGAGTCTTAATGAAGTAAAGTTTTACGAAGGTAGTAGGTATAGCATCACGCCAGTTATTATAGAAGATTTGGTGCCTGAAGATATGGAGTCTGTATTAGTAGATATTGGCGCTAAAGAATCTTTGCAGATGCACCAAGGAGGTGGCAATCAAGCTATTTTCCACGGTCAAAATAAAGCGACAGATAAGAAGCTGAAAAATTATGAAAAGTATTTCCGGTTTATCGATAAAGGATTGATGGAAATGCTGCACGACGAAAAAGTGCCGATGGTGATTGCAGCTGTCGATTACTTAGTTCCTATTTATAAAGATGTTTCGGCTTACAGTAACATCGTGACCGAACATATTAATGGTAATCCAGAACGTAGTACGCCCGTAGATTTACACAGACGTGCTATGAATATTCTGGAAGATTTTAATCAAAATCAAAAAGCGAAACTGAAAAATAATTTTGGTGATTATTTGGCAAGTGATAAAGCTTCCTTCAGCATTACCGACATTGTAAAATCAGCGCACGATGGTAAAGTTGAAAACCTATTGATTAATCAAGATTACCAGAGCTGGGGGCACTACAATGAAGAAAAGCGCCTAGTGGTAATACACAAAGAAAAACAAGCGGATAGCGAAGATTTAATTGACTTAGCTGCCAGATATACTTATGAGCAAGGTGGAAATGTCTATTCTTGTACAAGAGAAGACTTACCTAGGCCAACAGCTAACCTAAATGCGACCTATCGCTTCTAAAATATATGCTTGCACAGCTGTGTAAGTATTGTCTGAAATCATATGAATGATCCGGTTACCCGTGGTAGGTAACCGGACTTTTTTAGACACTAGTCTAATTGATACTCTTGCCCTAATTCTGGTATTTCTACTTTTTCAAAACCATATTTATTTAAAAGGCCCTTAAAGGATTCCTGTTTCTTTAAAGTCCCATGAACTAAGAACAAGTTTTTGAGGCTTCCTTTTTGAGGCTTTACAAAATCGAGCATTTCCAAACGATCACCGTGCGCCGAAAAGGAATCCATGACTACTACTCTCGCATTGACGGGCTTCCATTCTCCAAATAAGCGCAGCGTTTCTACTCCCTCCCTTAAGTATCCTCCTGGTGTACCAGGGCTACAATACCCAACAATTAAAATCGTATGCTGAGGCTGATCGATATTATTAAAAACGTGGTGTTTGATGCGTCCAGCATTGATCATACCTGCGGAGCTGATAATAATACAGGCTTCCTCACTGCTATTCAGCGCTTTTGAGTCTTCTGTGCGTTTGATGTATTTTAAGCTGTTGAATCCAAATGGATTGGGATCTATCAGCATATATTCTGCCATATCTTGATCAAAACATTCTGGATGGGAACCAAAAATCATGGTCGCATTAACAGAAAGCGGACTATCTACATAAACCGGTATTTCTGGTAGCCGACCTTCTGTTTCCAGTTGATCTAACATATAGACAATCTCCTGCGTACGACCTACACTAAAGGCAGGAATAATCAGCTTGCCATTATTCTTTACACAAGTACTTTCGATGATTTCTAATAACTTACCCAGTTCTTGGGGAGCGCCTTCGTGCTCTTTATCACCATAAGTAGATTCACAAATAAGGTAATCCAAATCCGGCATACGTTGTGGATCGCGCAGAATCGGCCGAGCCGGCCGACCAATATCTCCACTGAAACCAAAGTGAATGGTTTTACCATTTTCTCGGATGCGCAAAGTGACATTGGCACTGCCTAAAATATGACCAGCATCTCTAAACAATACATCTACGTCTGGATGGACAGAAAACCATTTATTGTAAGCATAGGAATTAAATAAGTCCATAGCTTCATGGACATGCTCCCCTGTATAAAGTGGTTCTTTAAAGGCTACATCATCAAAGCCCTCTTTCTTACGTTGTCTTTTATTGTAATATTCCGCATCTCGTTCCTGGATTTTGGAGCTGTCTAGAAGTAAGATACTACAAAGGGAACGGGTAGCATGCGTAGCATGAATCATCCCACTAAATCCATCTTTAACCAATTTAGGAATCCGACCGCTGTGATCAATATGAGCGTGTGAAAGGACTAGACAATCCACTTCTGCGGGATCAAATAGCCATTGCTCATTAAAATCTTGCATGTCTTTATCTCGACCTTGGTATAAACCGCAATCCAATAAGATTTTAAAGCCATCTTCTAAGGTAACTAAATGAGCACTGCCCGTAACTTCGCGAGCGGCTCCGCAGAATTTTACTTTCATAGTCTAGTATTTGATTATGCTGTACAAAAGTGTCTTTCGCTTGAATTTTGTATTTGCAGAAAGATTCTTTTTGTTCAGATGCCCTAAGATAAAAAAGAAAAAGGGAAATAGAAGTTGAACTTACATTTCAAAATACAAGTCCCAATGTAAACTACAGCGGGGATTAAAAGCTGCGGCACAGTTTGGGCATTGACTGTTGGCCTTTTGATAAGCATTAATGGTCATCGTATGCTGGCAATGACCACAAAGAATGGCTTTTTCTGTATCAAAATAATCTTTAGACCATCTTTTAGGAGGGTGCTCCGCCAGGGCTTCATGACAATCAAAGCATGCGTAAAATTCATTACAACAAGCAAACTTTATAGCAATGATATCTAAATTGGAATGCCAGTGCGTGCAACGGGTTTCTTCGTCTAGTTCTAGGCCTTTTATAGGAATCATATTATTTCGTTTAGCTACATTTGAACCCGGCCGGCGGGCATAATAGGATACAATAGAAATCGGTAGTGCATCAAATGTAAGGCTATAATCAAAAGCTAACCCCAAACAATTGTTATCAATTCCCTTCGCTCACCCTGGCGCTAAAGGAAATCAACGCGTTTGGCTTCCTTTAGGATTGAGGCGCGGGCAGGGAAACAGCCTTCCATTATTAGTACCACCTAGAAACCATAAAGGACTTGTTTAGTGAAATCCACTGTACCAATTTACAGTGAATATAATTCTGCAAATTCTAAAATTCTGCAAATTCTGATTCAAACAGGGTAGCAGCAGAAAGCACTCTCTTTAGAATTGTCCCGAAGTTTGTACCTTAGAAACGAAAATAAATAGCTTCGGAGTTATTCCGTTTCTTTTCACAAAAAAACAAGTATGAAAAACCTTTTAATTGGCTTATTACTTTGCACAAGCCTATTCGGATTAAACGCTCAAACCACTTACCTCCATTGTGGAAAACTCATAGATGCCACATCTAAAGAAGTGAAAATTGCCCAAACCATTGTAGTAGAAGGCAACAAAATAACCCAAGTAGCACCGGGCTACCTAGACGTGCCTGCTGGTGCGAAAGGCATTAACTTAAAAGATAAAACGGTAATGCCAGGCCTCATTGATATGCACGTACATATTGAAAGTCAAAGTAGTCCAAAGCGATATGAGGAAGGTTTTCGAATGAATAAAGCAGATGTTGCTTTGCGCGCTACTATTTATACGAAGAAAACTTTAATGGCAGGGTTTACTGCTGTACGGGACTTAGGCGGCTCAGGAGTAAATGTTTCCTTGCGGAACTCTATCAACGCAGGCTACATAGCGGGGCCACGTATTTATACGGCTGAAAAGGCGATTGGAACCACAGGCGGGCACGCAGACCCTACCAATGGAATACGGGATGATCTAAAAGGTGATCCAGGGCCCAAAGAAGGCGTGATTAATAGTCCTGATGATGCAAAAAAAGCAGTGCGTCAACGCTACAAAAATGGAGCTGACGTCATCAAAATTACAGCGACAGGTGGCGTGTTGAGTGTAGCCAAAGATGGTGCAGGACCACAATTTACCGAAGCAGAAGTAGCCGCTATCGTTGCGACCGCCAAGGATTATGGGATGGTCACCGCCGCTCATGCCCACGGTGCTGAAGGTATGAAACGAGCGGTCAAGGCCGGTATTACTACCATCGAGCACGGTACTTTAATGACTGAAGAAGTAATGGAACTAATGATTGAGATGGGCACTTATTTAGTGCCGACTATTTCAGCCGGAGAGACCGTTATGAAGCTCGCCAAACAGCCTGGATACTTCCCCGCTGTTATTGTACCCAAAGCCCTGGCAGTAGGACCAAAGAGCAAAAGTACCTTTAAAAAAGCCTATGAGAAAGGGGTGAAAATAGCTTTTGGTACGGATGCAGGGGTATTTCCACACGGAGAGAATGCCCAAGAGTTTGTACATATGACTGATGTAGGTATGCCTGCCATCAATGCTATTCTTTCCGCTACCCAAGTAGCCGCCGAAGCCCTTAACGAGTTGGACAGAATAGGTACCATCGAAGTAGGGAAAATGGCTGATATTATTGCTACTGATGACAATCCAGTGGATAATATTAAAACCATGTTAGAGGTCAGTTTTGTGATGAAAAATGGCATGATTTATAAACAGTAAATTAAGTATTCAAAATCACTAAAAATAGTCCCTTCCTATGGAAGATATTTATTGCCAGCAAATCATACCAGGCACCCTAAGAGTTGATATTGTATTTGAAACAGACCTTGTAATGGCTTTTCATCATACTAGGCCTTATTGGGAGCAGCATGTTGTCATTATTCCTAAGGCACATATTGACTCCCTGACCACTTACCCAAATGATGTGAGCTT
>CAXIDD010000409.1:0-5309 GCA_964021975.1 uncultured Saprospirales bacterium
TGAGAAAAAATCCCCGGATCAAAAACTATACTTATTTCTGTCCAGGCACTTACTTTTCGCCAAAGCGCCTTTAGCGTAAGTTAAGCCAGCTTTACCGGGGCAATAAATTATGGTAAATAATCTTGGTAGTTAAATTTCCTTTTTGGCTTTCCAAATCCTTTACGTAAATTCACGGCTAACAAATCTACTTAGAAAAGGCTTATGAAAAACATCCTGGTTACGGGTATCTCTGGATTTTTAGGTTGGCATTTTACCCAAAAGTCTTATAAAGGTCTAAAGATTCATGGCGTTTATCATGATTCCAGGAATGTACCGAATAAAGAAGCCTATACTAAATTTGATTTAGCTAAATTCAATCAGTTTGAAAAATACTTGGCCAAATTGAAGCCAGAAGCCATTATTCATTTGGTAGCTATTTCTAAACCTAAAGATTGTTTGCAAGACCCCGATTATTCCTATAAGATGAATGTGGTTGTCCCCAATTTGCTGGCTTTATATGCCCGTGAGCAAAAGATCCCGTTTATTTTTACTTCTACTGATCTAGTCTTTGATGGGGCCAAAGGTAATTATGGATTTGAAGCTAGTCCGAACCCAATTAGCCTATATGGTCAGCAAAAATATGAGGCCGAAAAACGGGTATTACATACCCATCCGACCGCTACCATTCTACGACTGCCTTTATTGTATGGTTATACACCCAAGCGGGCCAATTTTCTCACCGATTGGATCAAAAGCTTAAAAAAAGGGAAATCCATCGTTGCATTTACGGATGAATACCGGAGTCCTATTTATGTCAAAGATGCCAGGAAGGGAATTATTAAATTGCTCACAGATCGAAAAGTTGGTATCTGGCATTTGGGTGGACCGGAGCGCATAGACCGCTATACAATGGCCTTGCAATTAGCAAAAAAGATGAAGGTATCCACTGATTTAGTGATTCCCAAATTACAAAAAGAAGTAGATTTAATAGTGCCGCGTCCAGCAGATGTAAGTTTGAATAGTGAACGTACTTTTTTAGAAGGCTTCGAACCTAGGCGGTATAAAGAAGGTTTGGAGCGTAGTATTAAACTGTATCGGAAGGATTAAGAGTTTAGGTCTAAGAAGCTGTTTGAATTTAGCTTCTAAGAAGTCATCACTTCTTTAGCTTTATTTTGTGTTTTCCCCAGCTTGATTAAAAAGAAGACCTCAAAAATGGTATAGATAATGTAAAGGCTGAAAAAGGGCAATATAAACAGCTTCGTTTCTGGTTCAAAGATTTTCAGGTAACCAATCATTAGACTGGCACAAAGAAAGAGTTTCAACATTAAAAAAATCAAGAAAGCATTCGTAAAATTGTTTTTATTTTCACTTGCTGCCGCTCTCTTGCCCACCAAAAACATAAAGACACTCAGGCCGATAAAAAAGCCAAGGCTGATCCACCCAAGGCTCAAGTGCTCTTGCAGTGCAGGGATTTGATGAATGAAATAAACAGCCACTGCTGTTGGGGCAGAAATAAAGATCAATTGTTTGTAAAAAGTACTATTCTCCATATGTGCAAAAAATCTATTTCTTCTTTTCGTTTTTGGACGGAACAATGAAATCTTTAAGTGGTAGATACATTGCTAAAAAAACAGCAATTAAAGTAGAGATTAGTGTACACGTTCGTCCGGAATTGAGCAGCACATCTAACTTTTGTCCACCCAACACGCCCAAAATAATAATCAATCCCATTTGAAAAGCCATGCCAGAGTATTTAGCAAATGCTCTGGCACTTTCAGGAGAAATTAGACCTTTCTTTTTGGGATTTGGATTATCCAACCTGTCTGGCTTTTTCGTTGGTTTTACTGATATTTGGATTGATCACCTTTGGCTTAGAATTAGAAGTTGTGTTTTTTGGAGCGGCCCCTTTTCCTGTCATACTACAATTGACATTAAAGATAGCACCAGCATTCACGACCAATTTTTCGGTTTTCACATCACCGCTTACTTTAGCACTTTCTTTGATCACTAAAAGATCCCGAACGCTAATAGATCCTTTGAAGGTTCCTTCGATCACGGCGTTTTGGCAACTGATTTCTCCTTCAATAGCTCCAGAAGGCCCAATAATCACCTTCGATTCGCAAAATAATTCACCTTTAATCAGACCATCAATGCGAATGTCACTTTCTGAACGAACGGTACCTTCTATGGTTGTTCCTTTTACTAAACTGTTCAAAGAGTTTGATGGGCTGCTTGTAAATCCTGTTGTTTTCGGTTTTGTGGTTTCATTTTTGTTATTCCCAAACATGCTTATTAGATTTTGGTAGTAGAAGTTAAACCAACGCAGGTTGAAACTATATTGTTTTGAACCTGCCTAAAGTTGCTTCTAAAGTTTTAATAAAAAAATATACGTATAATCGTCGATTCTGTTACATAAAATGTATTCCTAAGGGGAACGGGGGCTTTAGATATCTTTTTTGGAAAACTAATGTGCTAAATAGTTGGGCTGAGGATGTGTAGGTATTGAAGTCGAAGTTATAAATTCAAAAAACCTTTTTTGAATCCATCCACTGATACCTAACACTACTTTAATACAAATAAAGTGAAAGGTTACAATGATAAAGACTCAAAAAAGGTTTTTATGGCTTTTTTAACAAAAAGTCTTAGAAATCTGGACAGTAGACATTCCGTCTAGCCATACCACAAATTTTATAAATCATTCCAAACTCAAACGATCCCTGTCCATTACTAGCTGGTTGTAAAGGAGAGATGTTGATATCATAACTGAAAGATAAACTCAAATCATTAAAGTCAAATCTGGTAGAAAGTATCGCTGCATCTGTAAGAAATCCTTCATCCAGTTCACTTGCGATACGGGCCCATAAACCAATTTGGAAAGCTTGGTTATCCCGAGCATTACCGAGTAAAAACTTTAAACTGGTTCCTGCATTCAATTGATAGGAAGGCCCCTGACTCATATAGATAACTCCCGGCACCAATCCAATTTTAGGATTTATCCGAAATTCACCACCTGCGTGCAAAGTGTAACGGCTATACAATAAATCTTCATCTACCGTACCATCTTGAACCAATGGATTTTCTGGACTAACGAAAGAGGTATTGGCTCTATTTAGGTGATGGAAAGCTGCACCAGCATAAAAGTTGGAGCCATTTTCAAACACGCTAAACCACAATAAACCAGCCGCTAAATCCGCAAACAAAAAGTTATCCCGATCGAATTTATCTTCCTGAGAAGGCAAAGTAGGATCAAAACCACCTCTGTTGTCATGCTGAGTACCCCAACGAAGATTAAGGAAGTCAATACTTCGTTGCGCGGCCCCCCCTTCGGCTCCAATGACGAGGTATTGTCCGTCGCCACGTTTACTACCCCCCATTTTCTTACTGTAAGAAAAAGATAGTTTTCCCGTAAGGGTTGCAAAATCTGCCTCTCCGGCACGGTCCCCCCAAAAGGTACCACCGACGCCAAAATAATCATTGCGTCCTACCGGAATTCGCTGATCATAAGAGACCGAATACGTTCGAAAGGAATTGGTCCGCAATACGCTGGCCCATTGATTCCTATAATTCGCTACCAATCGGATATTACAATTCATCACACCCGTCATCGCGGGATTAAGATTTAGGGGTGACATGTAAAATTGGGAAAAATGAATGTCCTGTGCACCCAATGTTGCGGAAGCCACAACCAAAAGGCAGACCGTAAGTGTTTTTTTCAATTGCTTCATGAAAGCAGGTTTGCTTGATTTAATTTAGATTCCTTCAGATTTGAACCTTTGAGGATGCAATAATAAAAATATTACTTAAATCGATAATACAAGCGACTGGTCAAAATCAAATATAGTTACTGACCGGTTACTTAATGCGTACAAAAGGTCCTGAAAATTAATTGAAGTGCCAAAAATAAGTAAATAAATGTTGCCTACGTTTTTTTTAACACCTCACGCAAGAGAAAAACGGTCATTTTGTTGGCTTATTGCAAAAATTGAAAAGAAAGTTATAGGAAAATAGAATCAATTGAGTTTAGATCCCTTACTATTCCCCTACTTTCCAACGCGCGCCAAATTCTTCAACCAATATATTATCGTAGTGATCTGCCATTTGAAAAAGATGCTCTAAGAGCTTCATGCCCGTTGAAACATTTAAGTAACGGTCATAAATTAATAGCGAGAGGATGATGTCTTGCCCTTGAATACTCAGAGACAATCCTTCTATTTTATAATTTTGTTTTAACAAATATTCATAGATGGGTTTAATATCTTGCTTTGGCAAAATACACAGATAAGCATCTCCGGTGATTAGCCCCATTTTTTCATAATAGGAAATATTGATCTTGGCTGAGCCTTTTTGGATGACCCAGGCATTTGGACCACGACGGGAGGTCTCCACGTCATATCCATTCTGGGCAAGCATTTCTTCGATCGTTTTAGCTACACCGAAGGGCTCATATTCATCTACTTGATTAGGCATCAATAAGCCAGTACCACAATGCGGACAGTAGCCCTTATCCAGTTCCTCTTCAATCACTATATTAGAACAGGAAGAACAACGTACTCCTATCCCATGGTCTTTAGCTTTGAAAGCCCTGATGGCCTCCTCCAGGATATGGGCAGGCAAACTAAAGCCAATATCATTTCCATCTTTAAAGATAAAGGTATTCACTCCTACAATTTGACCGTTTCCATCAATCAAAGGTCCACCACTGTTTCCGGGATTCAAGGCTGCATCGTGTTGAATATAAGGCGTGTCACCGCGCATGTGCCGGGTATTAGAGACAATCCCCTTGGTGGTTGTATATTTTAATTCAAATGGATGACCGATTGCAATAATGGGCTCTCCAGCTACTGCGGGTGAGTCGGTACGCAAATTAACGTCAGGAGCTTCAGCAATTGCGGGCGCTTGAATGAATGCCAAATCATATTTTTCATCCAAAAAAATGACCCGAGCCAGTTGTTTTTTGATGTGCGTCCCAAAAATAATCACCGAGCGATTATCCCGAACAATGTGCTCATTGGTAATAATCAAAGCAGCAGACTTCAAATAAAACCCCGTCCCGGTACTGTAAGGGGTTGCAATTTGAATGACGACGTCCCGATATTGATCAATAATATTCTCCATGAATAATGTAATGTACCGAACTACTGATTTAGATTTCCGAAGACGGAAATTAAGCAAAGACCACAAGAAATAAAAATGGGAAGCAGATATAAGGCTTATTATTTTTCCGCAACCAATAAACCACTTAGCAAAATGGTGCTGATTTGCTCCGAGTGTAAGCTGGAGATGGAAGCTTGTTTGCGCAGTCTCCAGTCGTATAACCAACGAATAGAAGA
>CAXIDD010000410.1:0-5303 GCA_964021975.1 uncultured Saprospirales bacterium
AGCCAATGTCTCTGGTTTTGTTGATTAACAGATTCCCAACAGTTGTTTGTACATTTTGTTTAGGGATTGCTTGGCTTAGAGGTGCGAAAAGTGGCCTTCTTATAAAGCATTTTACTCCTTTACCCAACCCAAATAACCGCCTTTCAAGTCTTTAATCTGCAAAAAGCCCATTTGCTCCATAGCTTTGCTGGCGCGGCCGGAACGGGCACCAGATTTACAATAGACCAATACTTTCTTTGCTGGATCTAGTCCCAGTCCTAATAGATTCTCTTTGAAGTTATCATCCAGTACGTTGACATTGATGGCTCCATCGATGTGTCCTTCCTCAAACTCTGCTGGTCTACGTACATCAATTAATACCAGTTTTTCTTTTCCTTCGAGCATGGTCTTAAAGTCTGCTTTGGATAGTACTTCGTGTGCCGGAGCGGTTTTTTGTTCAACGGTACTTACTTCTTTTTCTTCTTGTTGCGCCTCCGTGGTTGAGGTGCAGGCGAAGTTGAGTAAGAGTAGTGTTAGTAGCAAGATGATGTTGGTGTTTTTCATAATTGTTGTTTTTTGATTGATGATGATGCATGCAGAGCCGGAAAGCATTCCGTCTGTACGCTGGCTATGTTATTAGGAGCGGAGTGTGCGGAGCCGGAAAGCATTCCGGCTTTACTGTGCTCTGCTTTACAAAAATACGGTAAACAATTTAGATGTGTTAGGCATTGTTGTAGATGGTCGTTTTTTTATTCTTCTATCCTTACTTTTGCTCCTGTGAAAAATTTAGAAAACTTACTTCAACTTTACTTACAAGATGGTCGTGCTACACAAGTTGTGAAGCACTTAGAAAGCGCTCGCAATGCAAAAGTACAATTGCAGGGTCTACGTGGTGCCCAAGAAGCCTTTGTTTTCCATGGTATTGTCCAACAAAGCCAGGGCTCGCATCTGTTAATCGCCAACGATAAGGAGGAAGCGGCCTATCTACAAAATAACCTGGCCAACCTTTTCGGTGAACGTAAGATTACTTTTTTTCCTGATTCATTTAAACGGCCTCAGTATTTTGAAGTACTCAACCAGTCGAATATCCTGCAAAGAGCAGATACCATCAACCGACTGAGCGAACGCAAAGAAAGAGGTCTAGTGATCGTCACCTATCCGGAAGCACTTTTTGAGCAGGTAGTGGCGCCAGATATCCTTGATGAAGAGCGTATAAACATCAAAAAAGGCGAATCCCTGGATGTGGATACGGTCATTGAAGTTTTCTCTGCCCACGGTTTCCTGCGTGAAGATTTTGTTTACGAGCCCGGGCAATATGCCATCCGCGGTGGTATCGTGGATATTTTTTCCTATGGGAATGATTATCCGTATCGGATTGAGTTGTTTGATGACGAAATCGAGACCATCCGGACTTTTAATCCAACCACGCAACTTTCTGTAAAGAATATAGCCGAAATTTCTATTGTTCCGAATATTAATACGCGTTTTAAGCGTCAAGATAAACTTTCTATTTTTCGAGTATTACCGGAAGATATGATCATCTGGATCAAGGATGTAGATACCATCCTGGACCGCCTCCAGCAATCTTTTGAGAAAGCACAAGTCTTCGCTGATCAGATTGCCTTGGTAGAGGAAGACGAGTTGAAGAAGATCTTTAAAGATCGGGCATTTATCAAACCCAACGAAGTTGTTAATGATATTTCCAAACATCGCCTGGTCTGCTGGAGTGATCGCAAGCAAGGTATTGGTTTTGACTTAAAAGTCCCCTTCAACACACATCCTCAGCCCAGTTTTAATAAGAATTTCAGCCTCTTGATTGACCATTTAAGGGAAAATCAAAAAAATGGACTGGAGAATTATCTTTTTGTAGAGAACCCCAAACAAATAGAGCGTTTCTACTCGATTTTTGAAGATTTAGAGGCTAATGTACATTTCCACCCTATTACGAAAGCCATCCACGAAGGCTTTATAGATGAAGATTTAAAGGTCGCTTGTTATACAGATCATCAGATTTTTGAGCGCTTCCATCGGTATAAACTCAAGCAAGGTTTTACCAAAGATCAGGCGCTTAATCTCAAAATGTTGCGGGAATTACAGCCCGGTGATTTTGTTACCCACATTGACCATGGAATTGGGCGTTATTCTGGTTTGGAAAAGATTGACATCAACGGCCATATACAAGAATCGGTCCGTTTGATTTATAAAAATAATGATATTTTATATGTCAGTATTAATACCCTGCATAAGATATCGAAGTACGTTGGAAAAGACGGTACTGCCCCTAAGTTGCACAAGATCGGATCTGATGCCTGGAAAACGGTCAAAGCTCGTACCAAGAAGAAGGTCAAAGATATTGCCAAAGAGTTGATCAAACTCTACGCCAAAAGAAAAGCCGCCGAAGGATTTGCCTTCCCACCAGATGGTTATCTACAAACCGAATTGGAAGCTTCTTTCCTATATGAAGACACACCCGATCAGGCAACAGCCACTGAGGCGGTCAAAGAAGATATGCGTAAAGCTTATCCCATGGATCGGCTGATTTGTGGGGACGTTGGTTTTGGGAAAACCGAAATTGCGGTACGGGCGGCCTTCAAAGCTATTGTTGGTGGCAAACAAGTCGCTATTTTGGTACCGACTACCATTTTGGCATTACAACATTTCCATACGTTTAATGAACGATTGAAAGAATTTGGAGTCAAGACCGATTACCTCAACCGTTTTAAAACCGCTAAACAAAAAAGACTCATTTTCGAGCAATTGAAAAAGGGAGAAATCGATTTAGTCATCGGTACACACTCCTTGCTCAATAAGGAAGTTGGCTTTAAAGACTTGGGACTTCTAGTGATTGATGAGGAACAAAAATTTGGTGTTTCTGCCAAAGAGAAATTACGTAACCTAAAGGTCAATGTAGATACTTTGACTTTAACGGCGACTCCTATTCCAAGGACCCTTCAATTTTCTTTGTTGAGCGCCCGCGATTTATCTATAATTCGTACGCCGCCTCCGAACCGTCAGCCTATACATACGGAAGTACGCATTTTCAATGAAGAGTTAATTAAAGACTCCGTTGACTATGAAATCAATCGTGGTGGGCAAGTCTTTTTTGTACACAACCGGGTGAAGAATTTACCCGATATCACGGCCATGCTGCGCCGGCTCTGCCCAGATGTGGATATCGCGATGGCCCACGGTCAATTGGAGCCCAAAGAATTAGAAAAA
Organism: uncultured Saprospirales bacterium; assembly: GCA_964021975.1. Lineage (GTDB taxonomy): Bacteria > Bacteroidota > Bacteroidia > Chitinophagales > Saprospiraceae > DATFKA01. The sequence continues at coordinate 3,199 of CAXIDD010000410.1, forward strand.
ACGCTATTGGATTTCATTGAGCACCGCTATGATGTACTGGTTTGTACCAATATTATTGAAACTGGCTTGGACATTCCGAATGCCAATACGATGATTATTAACAATTCACATCAATTTGGGATGAGTGACTTACACCAATTGCGGGGCCGAGTAGGACGCTCTAATAAAAAGGCCTTTTGTTATCTTTTTAGTCCACCCTTATCGACTTTGACTTCGGAAGCTCGGAAGCGATTGCGGACCTTGGAAGAATTTTCTGATTTGGGGAGTGGTTTTCAGATTGCGATGCGGGACTTAGACATCCGTGGGGCGGGTAACTTGCTGGGTGCGGAACAGAGTGGTTTTATCAGTGACATTGGCTACGAAACATACCAACGTATTCTAGAAGAAGCCGTCATTGAGTTGAAGGAAAACGAGTACAAAGATCTTTTCCAGGAAGAGTTACAGCAAAAACGACTATATGTCCGAGATGTACAAGTAGATACCGATGTTGAAATGTTGATTCCTGACGCTTACATCACCAATATTCAGGAACGTTTAAAACTATATACGCAATTAGACAAACTAGAAAACGAAGAGCAATTAACTATCTTCCAACAGGATTTATTGGATCGTTTTGGAAAAATACCGCCACAGGTTAAGGAGTTATTCTCTGGCTTGAGACTGAGATGGAGTTGTCGAGAGTTAGGCTTTGAGAGAGTCATCTTAAAAAGTCGGAAGCTGCGTTGTTATTTCGTTGAAAATCCGCAATCTCCTTTTTATGAAAGTGCTATTTTCCAAAAAATAATGCAGCACTTGATTACTGCTGGGAAAAAAGAAGGGATCAGTTTAAAGCAATCCAATCGGCATTTTATCATGATTAAGGATAATGTAAAGAGTTTGCGACAGGCGAAAGCGGTGTTGAAAAGGATTATTGAGGCGGTGGAGTAGTTAGCCTTGAAATATCCTCAGGGCTTCTTCTTCTTTCCGACGCATCTCTGCCGCTTCTGCCTCCGTTTTATCCGCTTGACCACAAAGGTGAAGGACCCCGTGGATAATTACCCGACGTAGCTCCTGCTCAAAAGGGACCTTAAAAGTCTGTGCATTTTCGCGTACACGCTCGATACTAATGAAGATATCCCCCTCTACATCTGGTGGCGTCAGATATGGAAAAGTAATGATATCCGTGAGGGTATCATGGTTTAGGTATTCGAGATTAATATTATGAAGATAAGCATCACTACAAAAGATGTAGCTAAGTCCAATTAAATTGGCTTTTTGCTGCTCGACGACTACGTTAATCCATTGTTGGATAGACGCTTCTTCTTCGAGTTTAAAGTCAATGTCTTCAGAATGAAAAGAAACTAAAGCTTCTGAGAGTAGTTGTTCTTCCAATAATTGAACATTTAGATTTTGAAACGCATTTCTACGGTCCGACCATTGTCATGAAACTCAATTTGGTCACAAAGGCAACGCATTAAGTAGACACCACGGCCACCACATTTGGTGCGGTTATCAGGAGAAGTGGGATCGGGTAAACTTTTGTAGTCAAATCCACGGCCTTGATCGGAGACTTTAAAGGCAATGCAATTGGGTTGACGGGATAATTGGACGTGTACTTCTTTGGATTCGTCCCGGTTATTGCCATGGACGATGGCATTGGTTACTGCTTCTGTTAGGCTGATCAAGATGTCACCGTGCTTCTCTGCTTTTAATCGATATCTTTGACAAATACCTTTTACAAATTCTTCAACTAGGGTAACGCTACGAGGATTAGAAGGTAAACGTAGTACACGCATATAGTGGTATTTATAATGAAGTAGTCTAGGGCTTTTACAGCCTAATTAATGTTGACTATTTCTTTAATATAGTCATTTTTACACTAAGGTTCAAGTCATCACTATTTTCATGGGCATTCTAACACTACAAAAATAAGCATCTTGCAGCTGAGAAACAACTACATATGTAGCTTTATTACTGCTTCCTGTCTTTAGTTACGTGTCGTTTTTGAAAAAGGTTGCGATTTTTTTTAAAAAACCATATAAGACATATAAGGTCATCTAAGGTCACCTTGATATGTCTCGTATGTTTGTGCAGCGACCAAAATAAAGAAAATAAATATCTTAGTT